>JAZRRB010000303.1:0-10934 GCA_045650385.1 Candidatus Scatosoma sp.
TTCGCGATTCCAAGGCGTTCGGTTTTATCGAATTGAACGACGGTAGCTGTTTCAAAAATACGCAAATCGTTTTTGAAAGAGCAAATCTTGAAAATTACGACGAAATCGCAAAAGAAAACGTAGGCTGCGCGTTGATCGTAAAGGGTATCGTGGTTTCCACGCCCGAAAATAAACAACCGTATGAAATCAAGGCGACGGAAATTAAAGTAGAGGGGGAATCGACACCCGATTATCCCTTGCAAAAGAAACGTCACTCCGTAGAATTTTTGCGTGAGATTGCATACCTTCGTCCGAGAACGAATTTGTTCGGTGCGGCGTTTAGAATTAGAAGCGAAGCGGCGATTGCGATTCATAAATTCTTCAACGAACGTGGGTTTGTCTACGTGCATACCCCCATTATCACGGGTAGCGATTGTGAGGGCGCGGGCGCGATGTTCCAGGTGACGACGCTCGATTTGAACGCGGAAAAGAAAGCGGGTGAACCCGATTATAAAGAAGATTTCTTCGGCAAGAAGGCGGCGCTTACCGTATCGGGACAACTCAATGCGGAAACGTACGCAATGGCGTTTGGCAACGTGTACACGTTCGGGCCTACCTTCCGTGCGGAACACTCCAACACGGCAAGACACGCGGCGGAATTTTGGATGATTGAGCCGGAAATGGCGTTTTGCGATTTGGCAGGGGATATGGAAGTGGCGGAAGCGATGGTGAAATATATCATCAACTACGTCATGGAAACTTGCGCGGACGAACTCAACTTCCTCAACCAATTCGTGGATAAAGGCTTGCTTGATAGATTGAAAAACGTATCGGAGAACGCGTTTGTGCGTTTGACGTACACGGAAGCAATCGAGATTTTGAAAAAGAACGCGGACAAGTTCGACGATAAGAATATTTTCTGGGGCAAGGATTTGCAAAGCGAACACGAACGTTTCTTGACGGAAAGCGTATTCCAAAAGCCGGTATTCTTGACGGACTACCCGAAGGAAATCAAGGCGTTCTACATGAAACAAAATCCCGACGGAAAGACGGTTGCTGCGGTGGATATGCTCGTGCCTGGCATTGGGGAACTTATCGGCGGTTCGCAAAGAGAGGACGATTACGACAAACTCGTTGCCCGCATTAAAGAACTTGGTATGAACCCCGAAGATTACTGGTGGTACTTAGATTTGAGAAAGTACGGCGGAACGACGCACGCAGGCTTTGGCTTGGGCTTTGAACGTATGGTGATGTACCTCACGGGTATTTCCAATATCCGCGACGTAGTGCCGTATCCCAGAACGTTTGGGGATTTGAAATACTAAGCGGCGAGCCACCGCACCCAAGACTTTCTATCTTTCGGTATCGCTCTTTTGTAACGTAATCGTTACGATATGGGGTTAAGGGGCATAGTCCCTTACGAGGTGCAGGACGCGCAGTCCTGCGACACTCTGTCAAGAGTTGCCCAAAGAGCAAATTATAGCCCCAAAAAAGCAAAACGCAGTTTTGCGTTACCAACGCCGTCAGGCGTTTTACAATAAGGGAAAAACAATCTTTTTATGTTCGCAACGCAAGTTGCAAATTACTCAAAAGGAGATAACGTATGATTAAAATTGTAGTAGACGGTATGGGCGGCGATTTCGCTCCCGCAGAACAAGTAAAAGGCACGGTTGACGCGCTGAATAGCAACAAGGACGTAAGCATTATTATCACGGGCGACGAAACGCAAATCAAGGCGGAACTTGCCAAATATCAATATGATAGTAGCCGTTTGGAAATCGTACATACCACGGAAACGATTGGTATGGAAGAAATTCCGACAAAAGCGGTCAAGACGAAAAAGGATTCTTCGCTGGTGGTGGCGTTCCGTTTGCTCAAAGAAGGCAAGGCAGACGGTCTTGTATCCTCCGGCTCGACGGGTGCGGTGCTCACGGCAGGCGTACTCATTTTGGGTAGATTGAAAGGGGTTTCCCGTCCGGCACTTTGCCCTGCTATCCCCAACTATCGCGGCGAAAGTACGTTCATTTGCGACTGTGGTGCGAACTTGGAGTGCAAGCCGGTGAACCTTTTACACTTTGCGGTAATGGCGTCGGCGTACGCGGAAGCGGTATACGGCGTGAAGAACCCGCGTGTGGGGCTTTTGAATAACGGCACGGAAGACCATAAGGGACTTCCCTTGCAACAAGAAGTGCACGCGCTTTTGAAAGAGGGCGATTGCGTGAACTATGTTGGCAACATAGAGGGAAGAGAGATAATGTTCGGCGACGTGGATGTTGTCGTATCGGACGGATTTACGGGGAATATTGCCACCAAGTCCATCGAAGGCTGTGCAAAGGCGATTTCCACCATTTTGAAAAAGGAATACAAGCGCAATTTCTTCACGAAAATCGGCGCACTGTTTTCCAAGGGCGTATTGAAGAGATTTAAGCAGAACCTTGATTACGAGGGAAGAGGCGGCGCAATGTTCTTAGGCTTGCAAAAAGCGGTAGTAAAAGGACACGGCAACTCGAAAGCGCGCGCGTTCTCGGTTTGTATTGGACAGGCTATCAATGCGGTACGCGGCGATATGGTAGGCAAAATGAAGGATATGATTGATAAAGTGAATATGGACGCTTTGGCGGAAACGGCAAAGACGGCTACGGAAAACGGAGCGCAGTAATGCACGCCGTTTTTTCGGGAATAGAAGAAAAAATCGGGTATCGTTTTTCCGATAAAAAACTCTTGGAAGAGGCGTTCACGCACGTTACGTACGCGCACCTGCACGGTGGCAAGGACAACGAGCGTGTGGAATTTTTAGGCGATACGGTGTTGCAGTTTGTCATCACCGATTATCTGTATAAAAAATACCCCGACAAGACGGAAGGGGAGCTCACCCGTTTGCGCGCGAAGCTTGTGTGCGAGGAAGCGCTGTTGGGAATCGTAGAGAAGTTGGATTTGAAAGGGTATTTGCGTATCGAGGGCGGTAAAGCCAACGTAGGCAAAAAGACGTATTCCAGCCTATTCGAAACGGTGACGGGCGCGATTTATTTGGACGGCGGCTATGAAAACGCGAAGAAATTTATCTTGGAAAGTGGCTTGATAGAAAGCGCGGAAACACCGCGCGCAAAGGACTCGAAATCGCGCTTGCAAGAATTTTTACAGGCGTTAGGCAAACAACCGCCTACGTACGAAAGCACGAAAGAGGGCAAGGACAATGCGCCTACTTTCCGTTGCACGGCGGTGGCGCTTGGAAAAAGTGCGATAGGCGAGGGCAAGAGCAAGAAAGCGGCGGAACAAGAAGCCGCCAAGCAGCTTTTGACACTCTTGCAAAACACAAAAAAGTAAAAAATAAAACTGTATTATACACAATAATCACGGAAAGGAGTACATTTTGGATCTGAAAGAAATACAACTCGTCGGCTTTAAGTCTTTCGCCGACAAAACGACGATTCGATTTGAAGAAGGGGTAACGTGTATCGTAGGCCCGAATGGTTGCGGTAAGAGTAACGTTGCGGACGCCGTACGTTGGGTGCTTGGCGAACAATCGGCAAAATCCCTCCGCGGTTCGCAAATGCAAGACGTTATCTTCGGGGGTACGTTAGAGAGAAATCCTCAACGCTTTTGCGAAGTTACGCTCGTATTCGATAATAGCAAGCGCATTTTCGATTTGGACGTAGCGGAAGTGGCGATGACGCGAAGATTGCAACGCGTGGGCGAAGATAAGTTCGAAAGTAAATACCTCATCAACAACCAACCCAGCCGTTTGCGCGATTTGGTGGCGCTTTTCCACGGTATCGGGCTTGGCAAAGAGGGCTACTCGATTATCGGTCAAGGCAAAGTGGAACAAATCATGAACGCAAAGCCCGAGGATAGACGTTTGATATTTGAAGAAGCGACGGGGCTGATGGTATTCAAATCGAGAAAGCAGGAAATCGAGAGAAAGATAGAAGATTCCAACGACAACCTTTTCGTGTTCCGTCAACGCATCGACGAAGTGCAACGCCGTTTAGGACCTCTTTCCAAGCAAGCGGAAGCGGCGAGGGAATATAACGAATACGCAGACGCCCTCAAAATGCACGAGGCGAATACGTACATATACCGTTACGAAAATGCGGAAAGCGAAAAGGGCAAGTACAAAAAAGACGTTGCCGTTATTTCCGATAAGATTATCGAATTGAATACGAAGATAGAACTTATCAACCGCAAAATCGACGAAAACCGCGAAAAGATTTCGCAGGCGGATTTCCGTTTGAGCGAACTCAACGAACAGCGCGTAGTGCTTTCCGTCGGCAACGAGAGAAAGGACGGCGAACTTCGTTTGGCGCAAGAACGTATCAAGACCTACCGTTCGCAAATCGAAGCGGCAGGCGAGATGTTGGAGGCGAGCAAAATCCGTATCGGCGAAATCGACGACGAAATCGCGCTCCTTGGCAAAAAGAACGCGGAAGACGTGAAAATTGTGGCGGAGCTCGAAACGCAAACGGAAGTATTGCGTTCGGCAATCGCGGCGCTTGATAAAAAAATCGAGGTATTTGAAAAGCTTTCGGACGAAAACCGCCAAAGCCAGCTTTCGACCGCGGACGAGCTTTCGGAAATGAAGAAAAACCTCGGTACGTTGGAAGCGCGCATGGAAGCGACGAAAGACAGACTTGCGGAGATAGAAGCGGCTATCCATAAGACGAACGAGAGAAAAGAACGTTTGGAAAACGAGCTTTCGTCCGTGAGAAAGGACTTGAAACGCTTAAAAGAACAAAGCGCTTCGGGTATGAGAGAATTCGAGGAAAAGCAAGAAGAAGCGCGTGAAATGCAGCTTACGGTGAACGATTTCAACCAAGAACTGTTCAACGCCAACGGTCAAATTGCTTCCCTTCGTGAAAACTTGGAAATGTATATCAGCCTGAAAAACAGGCACGACGGATATAAGGATTCGGTAAGAAGACTGCTTTCTATCGCAAAGACCAATCCAGATGTTGGCAGACATCTTCGCGGTGCGCTTGCGGACGTTGTATCCACCGAACAAAAATACGAAACGGCGATTGAAACGGCGTTTGGCGGTGCCATGCAAAACGTGGTAACGCCCACGGCGGACGACGCGAAGTATTTGATTGAATACTTAAAACGCACGGGCGGCGGTATCGTTACCTTCTTGCCCGTAGCAAGCATGCGTCCCCGTCCCGATTCGAGGGAAATTCGTAGAGCCATGGAAGAGCGCGGTGCGATGGGACTTGCTACCGAGCTTGTACAATACGACGAATATTATTATAACGTTATTTCCAACTTGCTTGGCAATACGTTGATTTGCGACAATATCGCCAACGCAACGGCGATTGCGAAAAAATACGGCAATTTGTTCAAAATCGTAACGTTGGACGGCGACTTGATTGCAACCAGCGGTTCGATGACGGGCGGTAGCCGCGGCAGAAACGCGGCGTCTTTCCTTGCGCAGGAACGTAAAATTCAAGAGTGCAAGGAGAGCATAGCGGCAAAACAAAAATATATCGAAAAATTGAAAAAGGCGATTACGGATAGCGAAAAGGCACGTCAGGAAGCGGAAGAAGCGGTTGATATGCTCCGTGAAAAATACCAAGACGCCATGGGCGAAATTGCGGCGCTTACCCAACGCGAAAGCGCGCTCACGCAACAAATCGCGGAAACGGTCAGCGACGTGGATACGTACTCGGCGGCGAGGGAAGAATTGGGGTTCAAACTTGCGCAGCTTCAATCGGAAGAAGCGAACTCGTCTTTAAGCGAAGAGGAAATTTTGTCCCGCCGTCAAGGCGCGCAGGCGCAGCTGGAAACGCAGCGTAGCCAATGCGAAACGTTCAAAGAAGAACGCGCGGCAAAGAGCGAAACGCTCCGCAAAGCGGAAATCGATTATACGACGAGAAGAGCGGCTATCGAACAGTACGACGAAACGGTGGCACGTTTGACGGTGGAAAAGGAAGAACTCGTCAAGAAAATCGTCGATATGGAATACGAACGTACGGCAACGCAAACCAAACTCAACGGTTTGGAAGCGGAAGCGGCGGCAAAGGAACTCACCGAAGAGGAAAAGGCGGCGGTACAGGCAATCGTTGACGAAATCAACGCGCTTTCCAAGGAAAAGGAAGCGGTAAACGCGCACCAACTTGCTCTCGAAGAGGAAAAGACGAACTTGCAAGAAACGCTTACCAAGCAATCGGATAAGCGGTATAAATGCGAAATCGAAATCAGTAAAATCGACACCAACCTCGAAAACATGCGTGCAAGGGTGGAAGAGGCGTACGGGCTCGATTATGAGGGTTGTTTGCCCCTTAGAAAGGAAGATTATAACGTGGAAGAGGGCGCAAATACCATCACGGTATTGAAGCGCAAAATCACCATGCTTGGCGCGGTCAACCCCCATGCCGTAGAGGAATATCAATACGAAAGCGAACGCTTTGAAGAGATGAGCGCGCAACGTGACGATTTGCAAAAAGCCATTGACGATTTGCAGGCGGCGCTCGACGAAATTCGTGGGGAAATGCTCCGTATCTTCAATGCAGGCTTTGAAAAGATTAACGAAAACTTCAAAATCACGTTCAAAGAACTCTTTGGTGGCGGTAGAGCAGAATTGCAAATCGATTACGTGGAAGGGGAAGACCCCTTGGCGGCAGGTATTGAAATCGTTGCTTGTCCTCCGGGCAAGAAGTTGACGAAGATTTCTCTGCTTTCGGGCGGTGAAAGAGCCTTGACGGCGATTGCTATTTTGTTCGCCATTTTGCGTTCCAGCCCGATGCCGTTCTGTATCTTGGACGAAATCGAAGCGGCGCTCGACGATGCAAACGTAGATAGATTTGCGTCGTACTTGAAGCGTTTTGCTAACGAAACGCAGTTCATCGTTATCACGCATAGAAAACCGACGATGAACCAAGCCGATTCCCTCTTTGGTGTTACCATGCAGGAAAAGGGCGTTTCCAAGATTGTATCGGTTAAGTTGGCGGAAGTAGAGAGTAAGCTCGGCGCAGGCACGGTTGAATAAAACGACGGATATACGTCGCAATACGGCGTCAGGCTTGCGTTTCGTCTTGGTCGTGTACGCCATAGTACACTCCCTGCGACAAAGCCGCGCCTTCCTTGTCTTGCTCGCATCTACGTCGTTTTTGCGAGCCTCCGCTGGCGAGGCTTTCTATCTTTCGGTATCGCTTATAAGTAGCGTTAACGTAGACGGAATTATAAATAATAGCCATAACTTTTTCGGCTAAACCGTAAAAACTTCACTTTGGCATAGCCAAAACTTCATTACGAAGTAACTTCACTTTCGCCTATGGCGAAAACTTCACCACAAAAAAGGAAATTATTATGGGATTATTCGGTAAACTTTTCGGTGCGTTGAAAAAGACGAAAGACGGTTTTTCGGGAAAACTGCGCGCGCTGTTTTCCAAAAACAAACTCGGCAACGAGTTCTATGAAGAATTAGAAGAAATCCTCATTTCTTCCGACGTTTCGGTGACGACGGCAGAAGAGGTGGTAGAACGGATTAAATCACAGGCAAAAGCAGAACGCTTGAAAGACGAGGAATACGTTGTAGGCTTGCTCCGTCAAGTGCTTGTGGATATGTTGCAGGAATCGGAGGTAGAGCCGCCTGAATATCCTTGCGTTATCATGCTTGTAGGCGTAAACGGCGTTGGTAAAACAACGACGGTAGGCAAATTGGCACACCATTTCCTTTCGCAAGGCAAAACGGTTACGGTTGCGGCGGCGGATACTTTCCGTGCGGCGGCAAGCGAACAGCTTTCCGTGTGGGCGGATAGAGCAAAAGTGCGCATTGTAAAGCACGAAGAGGGCAGTGACCCCTCTGCGGTGATCTTCGATGCGGTGTCCAGCGCAAAAGCGAAAAAGACGGACGTCGTGATTGTGGATACGGCAGGTAGATTGCACGTAAAGGAAAACCTCATGAACGAACTTCGTAAAATGGATAGAGTGGTTTCTCGCGAATATCCCGAAGCGGATTTCTTGAAATTGCTTGTATTGGATGCTACGACAGGACAAAACGCCGTCAACCAAGCGCGTGTATTCGACGAGGCGGTAGAACTTGACGGTATCGTGCTTACCAAGTTGGACGGTACGGCAAAAGGCGGTTTCGTATTTTCCCTTTCGCAAGAACTTTCCTTGCCCGTGTTATACGCAGGCGTAGGCGAAAAAATGGACGATTTGGAAGATTTCGATGCGGAAACGTTTGTCGAGGCGATTTTGTAAGAAAGGGGGGGAAATGAAAAACATTATCGAGTGTATCGGCTTAACCAAAACGTATGGCGATACGCGTGCGTTAAACGCATTGAATTTTGCAATTCCGTCAAATGCTGGTATTGTGGGTTTGTTAGGACCGAACGGCAGCGGTAAGACAACGCTTATCAAGCTGTTGACAGGGCATTTAACGGCAACGGAAGGCGAAGTGCGTGTGGCGGAGAAACAGATTGGGGTGGAAACCAAAGCTTGCATTTCCTATCTTTCCGATACGCACTCTCTCAACAATAATTATTCGGTTATGCAACAAATCGAATATTTTAGCGATTTTTTCGACGATTTTGACAAGGAAAAAGCGCTGCGTATGTTGCGAGAGTTAGGGGTGGATGAGAAGAAAAAGATTAAAGCGCTTTCCAAAGGCACGAAAGAGAAACTCTCGTTGATTTTAACGCTTTCCAGAAATGCACAGTTGTATATTTTAGACGAGCCGATTGCAGGGGTAGACCCTGCCGCGCGCGATTACATATTGCAAACGATTTTATCCAATAAAAAAGATAACGCAACAATGTTGATAAGTACCCATTTGATTGCGGAGATAGAACCGCATTTGGATTACGTAATCTTCATAAAGGAAGGAAACGTCGTTTTACAGGGCAACCGTGAAGAAATTTGCGCTCGGGAAGACAAGACGATAGACGCACTTTTTAGGGAGGTGTTCAGATGGGTATAAACGAACAAAACGTTTTTGAAGATTTTATCCCCACGCAAGAAACGCCGCAAACGAAAGAATCGGTAGATAGGGCGCGGATATTGCCCGATAGCGATTACAATAAAAAGGGCGAACTTAAAAGATTGCGCGGCAGAATGCTTAAAAAACTGCTCAAATACGAAATGCGCGCACTGTTGACGTGGCTGTATATCTGTTTGGGCGCGTTGGGCGGAGTGACGGCGCTTGTATGTCTTCTATTCAATCTTCCCATATTGCAAGGCGAAAGTGCCGCGTTTCCCATTTTATTGATTTCGTTATTGTACGTATACGCTGTAATGGCGTCAATAATGATACCATTTGCCGTAGCGGTGAATAGATACCATAAAAGCTTTTTCAAAGAAGCAGGGTATTTGACTTTCAGTATTCCCGCCTCTATGGAAGAACATATTTTTGCAAAGCACGTTAGTGGACTTATTGCTATGTGTGTCGGCTTTGTTGCAGGGGCTATTAGCCTTGCTTTGGTGTATTTGATTACGCCTGTGTCGGATTTGTTGGAATTAGTAGGCTTTGCTTTCGAGTTGGGACCCTTTTCTGCTCCCGTGTTTTTTAAGGGGTTGGAAAAGGCGATTATCGCTATCGAATTTATCGTGCTCCTCTTTTGTGGCGGTGGTGCGCTGAATTGTTGGGGACAAAAATTCGAAAAAAAGAGCGCAATTATTTGGCGAATATTGCTGGTATACGTTATTTTTATAGGAATAAGCTCGTTAGCAGGTTCGGTATTTGAAAAACCGATGCTGTGGTTTGAGGAAAACCCTATCGGTATACACGTAGGAAACTGCTTAAAGATTTTGCTGTATGCTGGGCTTAGCGTGTTTTCCGTGTGGTACGAGCTGCGTTGCTTAAAACGTAAACTCAATTTGAAATAAGGTACTTTTATGAAAATAGATATTTTAACGTTATTTCCCGAGATGTTCTCCGCTATGCAGGAGAGCATTTTAGGAAGAGCGCAAAAACAGGGTAAAATAGAAATCAACGTTGTTAATTTGCGCGATTATACGGAAGATAAACACCTCAAATGCGACGATTATCCCTTTGGCGGCGGCGCAGGTATGGTAATGATGCCCCAGCCTATCGGCAGCGCGATAGAAGCGCTTGATCCCGAGCATAAGGCGCGTAGAATTTACATGTCCCCCAAAGGCGAGGTGTTCCGTCAGCAAAAGGTGTTTGAACTTTTGGAATACGGGCATTTGATATTGCTTTGCGGACATTACGAGGGGGTAGATCAGCGCGTTATCGATTTATTTATCGACGAGGAAATCTCGATTGGCGATTACGTTTTGACGGGTGGAGAGTTGCCTGCCATGGTAATTGCCGATTGCGTAAGCCGCTACGTAGACGGGGTAATCAGCCCTTCCTCACTTGTAGACGAGAGCTTTTCGGAAAACCGCTTGGAATATCCGCACTATACTCGTCCGCAAGAATATAAGGGCTTATGCGTGCCGGAAGTGCTTCGAAGCGGCGACCACGGTAAGATAGACGCGTGGCGTAGAGAGCAGGCGTTGGAGATTACGAAGAAACGCCGTCCCGATTTATTATAGACGACGTAGCGGTGATAAGGGGTTAAGGGGCATAGTCCCTTACGGATTGTAAAGGCGGAGCTTTTACGACACTCTGTCAAGAGCCGCCGTTAGGCGGAAGAAAAGCTTTCCAATAAGCAACCGTTAGGTTGCGTCCAAACGCCGATAGGCGTTTTATCGTTGTTGCGTTAGCGAAACGAAGTAATTGAAACAGGAGTAATCCTATGAAAAATATACAATGGTTCCCGGGGCACATGACGCGTGCTATGCGCGATATGGAAGAAAAGCGCGATTTATGCGACGGTATCGTATGCGTATTGGACGCGCGCGCGCCCATTGCTACTGTGAACAAGAATTTCAAAAAAATATTTGGCGACAAACCCATTTTGTTTGTGTTGAATAAATCGGACTTGGCGGACGCTACCAAGACGGACGGCTTTGTAAAAATGTTCGAAGGTAGGGGCAAGTAAGTCGGAGGCCAAGCG
>JAZRRB010000304.1:0-2406 GCA_045650385.1 Candidatus Scatosoma sp.
TGTTTACATCTGTCAACTTAACTGTAAAGTTTTAGAGAACTTTTTGAAAAAATTTGGATGAAGACGTCTATCCTTTTCCGCTTTTGGCTTTTTAACTTGCACTTACAATTATACTACTTTTTGAAATTTTTTTCAATTCATTATATAACCGTACGCAAAAATCGAATTCAAAAAAATAAGGGCGTTGCCAATTAGCAACACCCCACTATTCTATTCTTATCTTACTTATCTAAATTCAATTTTTCTAACGCCTTCGTAGCCTTTAACACCCTGATAATAACTACGGATAATGCTACGCCGACACCGCCTTGCAAAAGGTTCCAAGGCGCGTTTACAATCGCAACGCCTGCCGTCGTAAAGAACATAATTTCATAGAAGAAATACCCCGTCGCCATAACAAGCGCACCTACGATACCGCCAACGATTTCCCCGAGCATTTCCTTGCCGGTTGCTTTGGATAAAAGCTTATAAATCAACCAAGCAACAAGCGCCATAGCCGACTTAATAATAAGCGTTCCCGGCGCGTATGTAATGTATCCAAACAAGTCCGCCAACCCAGAACCAACGCCAGCCGCGATCGTTCCATAAACAGGTCCTAAGATAAATACAGACAACAAAACGAACACGTCGCCCAAGTTCACGTAGCCTAACGGGAGCGGAATTCTAATAAACAGCGTCGCTACCATAGTCAGCGCCATCATAAGCGCCGTCATTACAAGTTTTTTCGTCGTTACATTTTTCATAATTACATTCCTCACTTCTTTGAACAATTATTTTCCCACGTAGGGATTTTCCTATTGACTTTTCATTACAAATATTATACAATAAATTTGGATATATGAAAATAGTCAAATAAGGAGTATTTTATAATACCAGATGAATTATACCATAGACGTAAACAGCAGCGTTCCTGCTTACATACAGTTATATCAATATTTTAGAGACGATATCGTGCAAGGCGTTTATCCGTACATGACGAAACTGCCTTCCAAGCGAGTAACCTGTTCGGAAACTAATTTGAGTACAATAACGGTAGAACACGCATACGACTTACTCATCCAAGAAGGTTATATCGAATCTAAAGAACGGAGCGGTTATTTCGTAATCTTCAAGCCGAACGTCGGGTTTGCTTCTTATTCCGCAACCGAGCATCTACATAAAAACGATTTAGCAACCATAAATAGCTTAGGCGATTTATCCTTCCCCTTCTCATCCCTTGCAAAATCTATGCGAAAGGTTCTCAATGATTTAGATGAGAATATATTAGAGCGTTCGGATAATTTAGGCTGCTACGAGTTGCGCAAGAATATCAGTTTATATCTTGCTCGAAGCCGTGGCATTCACGCTGCTCCTGAACAAATCGTTATCGGCGCCGGTTCAGAGTATCTTTATGGACTTATTACCACGTTGCTCGGTCGCAATAAGAAAATCGCTATTGAAACTCCGTCCTATAAACAGATAGAACAGGTTTATGCCAGTTTGGAAATCGATTATGAAAAGTTAAAACTTGGTGACGACGGGATTATAAGCTCGCAGTTATGGAATTGCGACGCTAACATTTTGCACGTTTCGCCATACCGTAGTTTCCCAAGCGGTGTTTCCGCCTCCGCATCGAAAAAACATGAATATCTTACTTGGGCTGAAGCGAACAACCATTACATTATTGAAGACGATTTTGAATCGGAGTTCTCCGTATCGAAAAAGCCTGAAGAAACGCTTTTTGCTTTGACTAAATTAAACAACGTTATTTACCTTAATACGTTTTCTAAAACCATTTCACCGGCTCTTCGTGTTGGATATATGGTACTTCCCGAGCCACTCATACCCGTATTCCAAGAACGACTTGGATTCCACTCTTGCACCGTTCCAACGTATATTCAATACCTCGTTGCGGAGCTCATTGCCAACGGGACTTTTGAAAGACATATCAATAGAGTTCGAAGACAAAAACGCCTAACTATTAAATAAATATATGAAAAGAGAGTTATGAAAACCAACAGTTCACAACTCTCTTTTTGTTTATGTATAAATGAATTACTCAGAATGATATCTAAATACAATTTGAAACTTTGCAATAAGATTATTTATCTTTCTTTAAAGTATAATTCTTCTTTGCCGTATTCATAATTATATGCTGCTAACAGTGTATCATTGCTAAGAATATAGCTACAACAATAATCGCTCCCAATTTGTATATAGATTTTGCCATTTGCTAATTTATAACCATAAGAATATAGGTCAGGCTTACCATCGCGCCATATTCTTAAACTTTCGTTCCCAAATATTATGGACATATTACTGTATTCTTCTAAATAATAGGACTTAATCGCTGTTACATATTCCTCTTTACTATTGCTTTTTTTGAAAATTTCTATTTGATCGTTACTCAATAGCTCTTTCAACCTA
>JAZRRB010000305.1:0-6665 GCA_045650385.1 Candidatus Scatosoma sp.
CCCTGTGGTTGCGTTGCGTATGAACAACCGCGACCATAGAAAAATACTTGTTGTCGACGGAAAAACAGCGTTTACGGGCGGGGCGAATATCGCGGACGAATATATCAACGAAAAACGGCGTTTTGGGTATTGGAAAGACACAGGCGTGCGCGTTAAGGGTGCGGCAGTGGCGTCGTTTACTTCCATGTTTATGGATATGTGGAACGCCTTTGCCAAAGAGAAAGAGGATATTAAAGAATACTTATTATCCCCGACGGATACGCGAGGGGAAGAAGATACGCCTTTGCGGATACAGCCGTACGATAACTCGCCTTTGACGAAGAAAAACACGGCGGAGGCGGTATATGCGGATATGATTAACCGCGCGAAAAAGTACGTTTGGATTTTTACGCCGTATTTAGTATTGGACGAATATATGCGTTCTTGTCTTTGTTTGGCGGCAATGCGCGGCGTGGACGTGCGTATCGTCACTCCGGCGATACCCGATAAGAAAATCGTTTACCGCATGACGCGCGCAAACTATGACGTGTTGATGATGGCAGGCGTAAAAATTTACGAGTATACCCCCGGTTTTATCCATGCCAAGAGCATGCTTTGCGACGGGGAAAGCGCGGTGGTAGGCACTATTAATTTGGATTATAGAAGTTTATACCACCATTTTGAAAACGCGGTATATTTTAGCGGCTGCGAGGCGATAAAGGACATGGAAAGGGATTACGAAGAGGTATTTGCCGTATCCCGATTGCGGACGGAAAAAGACGCAAGAAAAACGCTGATAGGTAGGTTGTTGGATTCTATCTTACGCGTATTTGAAACGTTATTATAAGAGGAAATTATGGCAAGACAAACGAGAGCGGAAAGAAAAGCGGAAGAAGCGCGTATTATAGCGGAAATGGACGCAGCGATGGGTACGTCGTCGCTGGGTGATGCAAAAAACGAAAAGCAAGAGGGCAACTGCGAGGTAAAGGCGGCAACGATGCATTGTAAGCGGTGTAAATCGGTGATGGAAAACGGCGTTTGTCCCGTATGCGGTTTTCGCGTATATACGCCCATGGACGAGGGGAAACGCAAAAAGATACGCTGGATTGTCGGCGGAATTTGCGTCGTCGTTTTCCTGGCGGCATTTTTGATTTTGCGTTTGACGTAAAGCGTTATGCGCCTCCCTATACAGGGAGGCGCTTTTTTTATTATATTTCCTGCTTTTTCCTATTTACAACGACGAAAAAATATGTTATAATACGTCTAATAAGGAGTTGTGTTGTGAAGATTATACATACGGGTGATATCCATATTGGCTCGGCATTTCAAAACTTGCCGAGAGAGAAAGAGCGTTTGCGTAAAGCCGAAATTTTAGACGGATTTCGGCGTATTTGCGCGTACGCAAAAAACAACGGTATCACCGCGGTGCTTATCGCAGGGGATTTGTTTGAGGATAACGAAATCGCTTCCGATTTGCGCCGAGAGGTATTTGCCGCGATAGAGCAGGCAAAACCCGTACTCTTTTTCTTTGTTACGGGCAATCACGACGAGGGGATTTTGCTGGAAAACGCGCCCGAGAACTTTTTAAGATTTTCACAAAACCATGGCTTTGGCAGTTATGCCCTTCATGAGGGAGTTACGGTGACGGGCATGGATTATTCGGATTTTTCCGCGCGTAATTTTTCCGCGCTGTCGTTATCGCCTGAAAACTATAATATCGTGCTGTTGCACGGCAATATCCAAGGTTCGCAAGGGGATAGAGAAACGTTGCCGTTGGGGCAACTGCAAAACAAATATATCGATTATTTGGCGCTGGGGCATATTCACGCCCCCGATGGGGTTGCTAAGCGCTTGGACGCGCGCGGAAGATACCGTTATTGCGGCTGTCCCGAAGGGCGCGGTTTTGATGAAACGGGGAAGAAAGGCTTTTTCCTTTTAGAGATAGAACGCGGTGCGTTGATTGAGGAGAAATTCTATACGTTCGCCCGTCGGGAAATTATAGAAAAGCGTGTGGATATTTCCTCCTGCAATTCGTATGCGGAGATGGAGAGCGTGGTATGGGCTTCGTTGCAACAAGAAAGCCAAGAAAACGTTATCAAAATAGTGCTTTGCGGCAGTTATAAAGAGGGTATGCGAAAGGAATTACCCTTGCTTTCCTCGCGCCTTTGCGAACGATTTTTCCACGTAAAAGTGACGGACGAAAGCCGTTTGTATATTCATCCCAATAGCTACGTCAACGACTGTACGGAACGCGGCGAATTTATCCGCGAAATACAACGCTATGATATCGAGCCTTCTCTTAAAGACGAGATACTTGAAATCGGGTTAAAGGCGCTTGCCGGGGAGGAAATCGACTTATGAGGATTCTTTCCTGTCACATCACCGGTTTTGGGAAATTTGTCAACCGCGCCTTTGATTTATCCCAGCCCATTGTCGTTTGTAAGCAAGAGAACGGCTGGGGAAAAACCACGCTTGCCGACTTTATCGAGTGCATGTTTTACGGCATGGACAACGGCAGAAAGAGCAACGTTACGGAGAATTTCCGCATTAAGTACGAACCGTGGTCTAACGCCCGATACGGCGGCGCGATTATCATTGAAGAAAACGGCAAGACGTACCGCATAGAACGGTTTTTCGGTAAAACGCCCTCCGCCGATACGGTACGCGTATTCGACGGCAATAATATGGCGTGTTACGATTTTGGCGAACGCGTGGAACACCTTGGGGAAACGCTGTTTGGCGTAGATAGGGAAAGTTATCGAAGAACGGCGTATATTCCGCAAGGGGAAACGTTTGGGGAGCCGTTAACAGGGGATATTAAGAGCAAACTGTTATCCATTTTGTCCTCTACCGCCCCTGAAAGCGGTGCACAAAAGGCGATGGATAGGCTTGACGCCGCCGAGCGCGCACTTAGAGCGAAACGGAAACCTGCCAAGGGGAAATTGGACGAGATTGACGAAAAGCTCGCCTATTTGGAAACGCAAAAGGTGGACGGTATCCGCGCGATGCAATCACTTCGCGCGCAAAAAGAAACGCTTGCCGTGTATACGCAAAAAATGCAAAATTACACGGCGGAGCTAAATAAACTTTCCGCTTTGATAGAAGAATACACGCGCCGTGGAGAATTGGCGGCAAACCGCGCGGCAAGACGGGAAATGGAAACAACGTACGCCGGTGCAAACGAGGCGTTGCAAGAATTGAAAATATTTTTTGGGAACGTTTCGCCTTCTGCGCTCAATACCGAGGGTTTGGAAAACGCGGTATCGGAATTTTACGCATTGAAAAGCGAGATAGAAAGGGCGGAAAATCAACTTGCCACGCTTTCTTCTAAGGAAGGGGAACGGCAGATGTTGCAAACGCAGCTTTCCGCTTGCGAAAAGACGTTGGAAAGTTACGAGGCGTTGGCAAACGCACAGGTAAAACAAGATAAGAAAGAACAACGTGAGGCGCGCGCCGCGGGGAGATACGATAAAAAACGCCGTAAAAGGGGTATGTTCGTACTCTTTATCGCCTTTTGTATCGCGGTGGTGGGCGCGGTAATTACCGAAAGCGTAAAAGGCTTGGGGATAGCGCTGCTTGCGATTGGCGTAATAGGTACGTTATACGGGTTCGGTACGGTGTATAAACACACGAAAGGGTTGCCTTCCGCGCGAAAACCAAAATTCAAATTCGACGACCCGGAAATTGCCGCAAGATACCAAGCGACAAGGGCGGAAGCGGACGAACTTCTTCTAAAATTGGCGCAGTATCCCAAAGACGCGGAAAAGGAATATACGGCGCTTGCCGAGGAAACGGAAAGCAAAAGAGCGCGTGCGGCGCAGCTGGAAAGCGCGATACAAGGCTTTATCGCCAACTTCCGTTTTGAGGCGGTGTACGATTATCGGGCAGCGCTTTCCCGTATCAAAGAAAGCGTGGCGGATTATTTGAAATATAGCGAGGCATCGCAAACGTATGCGCAAAAACTTGCAGCGATTGCACCCATGGGGGAAAGCGGTATTATTGCGGAATATTCGCAAACGGAAATGGAGAATATCCTTACAAGGCGCAACGCTATCGAACAGGAAAGAGAGCGGCTTCGCGGCGAATACGCAAGGCTTACGGCGGAAACGGAAACGCTTGAAAACCGCGCGTTTGCATTGAAGGAATATCAAGCGGAAGAACTGCGTTTGACGGAAGAAAAGACGCGGTTAGAAAAAAGATTGCTTGCCGTGCGTTCGGCAAAAGAAATTTTGGCAAGGGCGCGCGCGAACATGGCGACAAGGTATTTAGAACCGATTGAAAACCATTGTAGAAGATACGCGCAAATTTTAGGTTTTGGCGGCGGCGCAATGCGCTTTAACGGCGAGGGATTGCCTATGCTGGAAGAAACGGCTGCGTTGCGTTCGTTGGGGTATTATAGTACGGGCATGCGCGAACTGTTGGATTTTTGCGTGCGGATAGCTTTGGCGGAAACGCTGTTTACCACGCGTAGACCAACGCTTGTGTTGGACGATCCGTTTGCGAATCTCGACGACGAAAAAACGGCGCGGGCAAAAGCGCTTGTGCAAGAATTGTCGAAAAAATACCAAATTTTATATTTTACGTGCAAACAAGACCGCACACTGTAAAAGCAATGAAATTCTCGTGAAAGCGAGAATTTTTTGCTTGTAAATAGTTGACATTATATTTTTTATAAAATATAATAATTTTGTTTATTGCTTTATTATAAGGAGAGAAAAATGGCAAGTACGGTAAAGACGCTAATCAAAAGCGTAAGAGAATATAAAAGACCGTCGATTATCACGCCGTTTTTTATGGCGGTAGAAGCCTTTTGCGAGTGTTTGATTCCCTTCTTCATGGCGAAGATGATTGACACGCATGCTTTGGCGCAGGCAAACGCGATGCGGCACGTATTGACGTATGGGGGCATTTTGCTAATGCTGGCGGCGATATCGATGCTTTCGGGCGGCTTTGCAGGGAAGTTCGCGGCGACGGCAAGCTGTGGTTTTGCGAAGAACTTACGGCACGATTTGTTTTATAGAGTGCAAAAATTCTCGTTTTCCAACGTGGATAAGTTCTCGTCCTCATCGCTCGTTACCCGTTTAACGACGGACGTAACCAACGTGCAACACGCCTATCAAATGTGTTTGCGTATCGCTATCCGCGTACCCTTGCAATTTATTTTTGCAATCGTTATGAGCTTTGTTATCAATCCTTCTTTGGCATGGATTTTCGTTGCGGTAGTGCCTGTGCTTGGCGTACTGATTTTCTCTATCGTGCGTTACGTTATGCCTTTCTTCCGCCGTATCTTCAAAAAATACGACGCGCTCAATAACTCGGTACAAGAAAACGTCAGCGGTATCCGCGTAGTCAAATCGTTCGTACGTGAAAAACACGAAACGGAGAAGTTTGAAAAGGCGGCAGGGGAAGTGAGAAACGACTTCACGAAAGCGGAAAAAATCCTCGCGCTCAATGCGCCCATGATGACGCTGTTTATCAATATGGCGGTTTTGATTATTTCCTTCTTCGGCGCGAAACTGATCATGGATACGGCGCACTTTGGCGCAAGCGGCGAAATGATAGGCGAATTTTTGCCTACCGAACTTTCCGCGCTCATCACCTACGGCGTGCAAATTTTGTCTGCGCTGATGATGTTCTCGATGGTATTCGTAATGATTACCATGTCGTTAGAATCGGCACGGCGTATTGCGGAAGTGCTGAACGAGGAATCGGACGTGGTCAGCCCCGAAAACGGCGTAAAAGAAGTGAAAGACGGTTCTATCCGTTTTGACAACGTAAACTTCAAGTATTCGGCAAAGGCGGAAAATTACGCGCTTTCGGATATTGATTTGACAATCAATTCGGGCGAAACGGTGGGTATTTTAGGCGGTACGGGCTCGTCGAAAACGACGCTTATTCAACTCATACCCCGTCTTTACGACACGACGGACGGCGCGGTGTACGTGGGCGGCGTCAACGTAAAGGATTACGATTTGGACGCGCTTAGAAAGGAAGTTTCTATTGTGTTGCAAAAGAACGTGCTTTTCTCGGGCACGATTAAAGAGAATTTGCGCTGGGGTGACGAAAACGCTACGGACGAGGACATTGAAAGAGTTTGTAAGCTTTCGCAAGCAGACGAATTTATCCGTTCGTTCCCCGATGGTTACGATACGTATATCGAACAGGGCGGTACGAACGTTTCGGGCGGTCAAAAACAACGCCTTTGTATTGCAAGAGCGCTTTTGCGCAAACCGAAAATTTTGATTTTGGACGATTCGACAAGTGCTGTCGATACCAAGACGGACGCAATGATTCGTCACGCGTTCAAGGAAGAAATTCCCGATACGACGAAGATTATCATCGCGCAAAGGGTGGCTTCCGTAGAACACGCGGATAAAATACTGATATTGGACGGCGGTAAAATTATCGCCCAAGGCAACCATAAAGAATTGATGGAAAACAGCAATATTTACCGCGAGATATACGAAGCGCAAACGAAGGGCAATCAAAATAACGAAGGGGGTGAAGCGTAATGGCACAAGCAACACCTCAAAGAAATATCATGCCTAAGGGCGGTATGCCCAAAGGCCCTATGCGTGGGCGCGGTATGCCTGTTCCCAAAGGCTCTATCCCCAAAGGCACGCTTGGAAGATTATTAAAGACGTCGTTTAAGTATTATAAATGGCGGTTGATTATTGTCTTTGCCT
>JAZRRB010000306.1:0-1672 GCA_045650385.1 Candidatus Scatosoma sp.
CTCGTTTTCGCGTATACCATAACCCCGCCCGTAGGACGGTCTAACCTATGCACCAAGCCCACGTATACGTTGCCAGGCTTATTGTAGGTAACTTTTACGTATCTTTTTACTTGGTCAAGCAAGTTATCGTCCTTGCTCTCGTCAGGGCAACAAGCCGTCATTTGCGGCTTTAATACCACGATAATATGGTTGTCCTCGTATAAAATATTCAATTCGGGCGCGCCCGTTTCTTGTTTACTTATTTCCGTCATTGACAAATATCCCTCCTGCGCCGCAAGGAAGCGTGATTCCCTCTTCCGTCGCGATACCTACTTCGTAAGCCTCTACACTCCCTTGAAAATCTTTCATCGTAAGGCTTAAAATATTTTTGAGTACCATCGGTTGCAAGCCCGTCGTGTAGCTATTGATAAGCACGAACAAAGGATTGTCGGAAAGCACCCCTATGCAAGTTTGCACAAAGTTAAATAAATCGTTTTCAATCTTCCACATCTCGCCGTTTGGTCCGCGCCCATACGAGGGAGGGTCCATAATAATGGCGTCATATTTATTGCCGCGACGAATTTCCCTTTGCACGAATTTCAAGCAGTCGTCGACGATATACCGTATACCCGTATTGATACCCGAAAGACGCGCGTTTTCGCCGGCGCGTTCTACCATGCCTTTCGCCGCATCCACGTGCGTGACTTGCGCGCCTGCCTTAGCACATGCCACCGTCGCGCCGCCCGTATAAGCAAAAAGATTGAGCACTTTTATCGGACGGTTTGCGTTTTTGATAAGCTCCGACATGTATTCCCAGTTTACCGCTTGTTCGGGGAATAACCCGGTATGCTTAAAGCCCATCGGCTTGATTTTGAATTGTACGTCGAGTTTTTCGTAAGAAATATTCCACTCGTCAGGCATCGGTTTCAAAATTTTCCAACCGCCACCGCCTTTTTCACTGCGTTTGTAAAAAGCGTTGAGTTTGGGATAAGCGAATAAATCGGACTGCATCGGCCAAATAACCTGCGGATCGGGACGGAGCAAATACACGTCTTTCCAACGTTCCAATTTGTATCCGTCGCCCGTGGCGATAATCGAATAATCCGTCCAGTTTTGCGAAATCTTCATATACGTTCCTTTTTTTCTCACGCCGAATATAGGCGCAGAAAGACATAATACGACATTTTAACTACTATATTATACAGCATTAAGAGAAAATTGTAAAGTGTTTTTTTCCTTTTCGAAGAAAACAGCGGATAAAATCTTGGAAATTCCCCTATTTATAAAGGAATTTTTGCAAGAAAAACAATCAAAAAAAGTTTTTTTATATTTTTTGAAATTTTTTCGAAAAACCACGAAAAAACAGTTGACAAAATATTTTCTTTTTAGTATTATGATTAAGCTGTTTTGCGAAACAGAGCAATATCGCGGGGTGGAGCAGCTAGGTAGCTCGCCGGGCTCATAACCCGGAGGTCGCAAGTTCGAATCCTGCCCCCGCAACCAAAAATGGCGGCGTAGCTTAGTTGGTTAGAGCGATCGGTTCATACCCGATAGGTCATAAGTTCGAATCTCATCGCCGCTACCAAGACAACAATGCGAAAGAAATTTCGCTGTATACATAAAGCGTTGCAAAACGCGAAAAATAAATAAAAATTCCGAAAAATTTTCTTGGAAAGTATGAGTAATTTAATTG
>JAZRRB010000307.1:0-9247 GCA_045650385.1 Candidatus Scatosoma sp.
AACCAAACGAAATCGAGCGACGTCCCTTGGAATTTTTCCCTGCCCTGATCACAGCTTTTGAACCCAATCACCGACGAGCCTCCCAGCACGTTTTTCACACGGATAAAATCGATAACACCGCCCTCAGGCGCGTCTTTTCTACCGCTGAGCATAACGATTTCCTCTATCCAATCCTTTCGAAGATAGGAAAGAATTTTCTTTTGCGCAACGTCCCTTTGCACCTGTTGAGAAAGCGAAACCACCCAACCATGCACGTTTTTCCTATTTTTTCGGTACGGATGCACTCCTCTTGCCATATACACCGTTTCCACCGCACCGCACTCCGTTTTCCCCGAACGGTTCCCCCCGAACACCCAACGGTTGCGCTTTTGGCACTTGTGAAAAAGCACCTGTTTTTTATGTACTTTTTCCCCTGTGTTGTACTTGGCAAGCTTATCTGCCTCTCGCCGTCTTATTTGCTCCCGTTCAATGGCGCGTATCTTTTGTAATTTTTCTACAATATCCCCCATAATCCCCTCGCTTTTGCCTAAATACGCACCCGCAAGCGCGAGTATAATGATAGTTATGAAAAAACGTATTTTTGCGCTTATCGCGTTAATTGCATATACTCTTCTTTCGTTTTTCTCCCTTGCGCCGTCGCGCCCTGCCGTAGCTTTTGCCGAGGGGGAAACGTACGCTTGTATTTGTACGGACACAGCGTATTTTTACGCCACGAAAAACGAACAAAGCGGCTTATTTTTATTACCGCAAACGTACTTTGTGAAAGTCCTCTCCACCGAGGGCGAGTATTGCCGTATCGAATACCTCTACGATAGCGCTTACACAAAAAAACTGACCGGTTACGCCAAAACAGACGAGCTTACTTTCGTGGATTTTACCCCTAATGAACCGTATCTTTACCACGTGTTCGAAGTGCGTTACACCATTGACGGTACGTTTGGCGGCGACGATTCCTTTTTGGACCAAATCACGCTTTCTTGCGCTTATTACGGCGATTACAAAATCGGCTCGAAAAATTACTGCTACGTACTGCGCGGCGATTCGTTTGGATATATCCCCAAACCCAATGATTTGTCTTTTGCAAAAAATACCGAATACGCCGACTATCTTGCCCAACAATCCAGCCCAAGCGAAGAACCTATCGAAACGAAGGAAGAAGAGGAGGGTATGAGCGCGGCACAAATCGCCATTTTAATTACCCTCTGTCTTCTCGTCCCCCTGCTTGCCGCGCTCGTGCTGAAAACCTCTAAAAAGAACGTCTATGATATGGAAGAAAAGGACTAAACCACTTTTTCTTCTTCCGCATTTCTCTCCTTTTGATGCAAAACGCTGCCCTTTTTATCCAAAAAACGGGAAACACATTGCAAAATATCGATAAACGCAAAATCCCGCTGGAAAATTTCCTCGGTAAACCCTACGTTTTCTAACGCCGTTTCCATTTTTTGCGCCAATTTATTTTGTCGACGGAAATATGTACTGTCCGACCAAGCAGCAATCTTTTTGAACTTTTCTTTGCTTACGCCGTCAAGCATTTTCCTTCTACGATTTTTACAAGGTGAAAAATAACGCAAATCCAACAGCGCTTTTTCCTCTTCGTCCAGCTTGTCCATCGTTTCGTCCAAAAGCCATTTCAACCACTCTAACCGCTGTTTGCATATAATTTCCTTTGCGATATATTCCACCAGCTCTTCCGCCGGTTTTTGACTTTTGTACGACAACAACGCTCGGTTGGAAATATGTATCCGATATTCCTCTCCAATCGTCTTTAATACGGGATACGCGTATAGCACCACTTTTACGTATTTTTTCAAAACCATCACCTCCTTGCTTAAACCGCGTTTGTTTTTGTTTCGTTTTCCCTCACAGGCAAACGCATTATGTCATAAATGCCGTTTTTTTCAAGTCCATACTTTCATTTTTTTATTCAAAATGCGAACATTTGTTCGTGTTTGCTGATAGTATAGCAACTTAAACATGACAAACGTACGCCTGTTTTGCGTTTTTCTTTCCAATATTTTCCATTTTTTTATCCAAAAAGGTAAGTTTTGGGAAAACTTTTACAAAACTTTAACTTTTCTCAAACTTTTTGATAACGAACGGCGATTAATATGCTATAATGTAATATAAATATAGGTGCGCACAGGGAGGAAACGTTCATGATAAAAATTTTGGTTGCGGAAGACGACAAGGCGTTAAACGATTTGGTTTGCGCATATCTTCGCGCCTGCGGATACGAAACAACGGCGTGTTTTGACGGCGCAAGCGCATTGCAAGCCTTTGAAAGCGAGCCTTTTTCCATGCTGATTACCGACATCATGATGCCGAATATGGACGGTTTTGCTTTGGCAGAAGCAGTACGCGCACAAAACGAGAGTATTCCTATCCTCTTTATGAGCGCGCGCGACGACAAACCCTCGAAAATGCTCGGGTACAAAATCGGCATTGACGATTACGTTGTCAAACCGTTTGATTTGGACGAATTCATGCTGAAAGTGAGCGCCGTTCTTCGCCGCGCGAAAATCCACGCGGAAAATAAGTTGGAGATAGGCAATTTTGTCATGAACGCGGAAGAACGTTCCGCTTACGTAAACGGGGAAGAATTACCGCTTACCACAAGAGAGTTCGACCTTTTGTTCAAATTCCTCTCTTACCCCAAAAAGACGTTTACCCGTTCGGCGCTGATGTCCGAGTTTTGGGATTACGATTCCTCCGCCACTTCGCGCACGGTAGACGTATACATGGCAAAATTGCGTGAAAAGACGTCCACGTGCAATGGTTTCGAAATCGTGACCGTGCACGGGCTTGGCTATAAGGCGGTGTTAAAATGAGCCGTAAAAACGCCCGTTTTTCCTTTGTGGGCGCACTCATTTTCTTTTGCACGGTAGCCATTGCCGTTACGGCAACGTTGCTTATTTACGGATTCGTCGATAAAAAAACAGGCGGCGATAAAGTAACGATAGCCGTTGTAATGCTACTCGTTATCTTATTCTTATCCCTGCTTTTCACGCTGGCGGATTTAATCCGTAGGCGCATAATGGTGGATAAACCGGTAGAACGAATTTTGGACGCAACGGAAAAGATTGCGCGCGGTGATTTCTCCGTTCGTTTGCACTCCTTACGCCCTTATGATAAATACGATTCGTACGACGAAATTATGGATAACGTCAATGCACTTGCGGAAGAGCTTGGTAAATCGGAAACGTTGAAAACAAACTTCGTTGCCAACCTCTCGCACGAATTGAAAACCCCTCTTTCCGTCATACAAAACTACGCCAAAGCCTTGCAAGCGAAGGGATTGGATAAAGAAACGAAAGACAACTATTTGCAAACGCTGATTACCGCCTCGGAAAAATTAAGCGCGCTTGTCACGAATATTTTGAAATTGAACAAATTGGAAAACACAGGGTTGTTGCCTGAAAAAAGGCAATTCCGTTTGGACGAACAGCTTGCGGAAATCGTCGTTGGGTTTGAAACGCCGATGGAGAAAAAAAATCTTTCCCTCGATTGTTCTTTGCAAGAAGTTTCTATCACTTCCTCCCCCGAACTTTTGGAAATGGTATGGAACAATCTTTTATCCAACGCCGTGAAGTTCACGGGCGAGGGCGGAAAAATTCGTTTACAAATGCGAAAAACAGGCGCAGACGTAAGCGTTGTAGTGGAAGATAACGGTTGCGGAATTTCCCCCGAAACGGGAAAACGCATTTTCGATAAATTTTATCAAGGCGACACTTCGCATGCATCAGAAGGCAATGGATTGGGGCTTGCCTTGGTAAAAAAAGTCATTGATACGCTCGGCGGAAATATCTCCGTCAAGAGTGAAGAAGGAAAGGGTAGCGTGTTTACCGTAACGCTGAAAGACGTTTGTTATGAATAATAAATGGCAAAACCTCTATACGCGTATAAAGACCGATTACGCATTTAGAACGCTGTTTTTCGCCTGCTTTTCGTTTGGCATAAGTATTGCGTTCGGGGTGTTTAACGGCGCACAAGGCATTGTCTACGCCTCCATTTGGAACGGCGCGCTTGCCGCCTATTACGTTATCCTTGCCTTTTTGCGAGGCGGCGTATTATACCAACATAGACGGTGCAAGGGAAAAGGCTTGGACGGTGAAACGCCTAAGGCGCTTTTATTACAAGCAAAGACGTATCGAAACAGCGGTTTCGCCTTACTCGCCCTGCAAATTGCTCTCTCCGTTGCTACGGCGCAAATGATATTTGACAAGCGGCATTTTTCTTACGCAGGTTGGACGATTTACGGCGCCGCCGCGTACGCCTTTACGCGAATTACCGTTTCCATTATACAAATTAGAAAAGTGCGCAAACATACCAGCTTTACGCTGCGCGCCATACGCACGGCCAATCTTTCCGACGCCGCCGTTTCCATACTCGCTTTGCAAACGGCGCTACTCTCTACGTTCGGCGGAGAAGAGATAAACGCGCCTTTATTCAATACGCTAACAGGTATCGCCGTTTCTATCTTGACGGTAAGCCTTGGTATCTTCGCCATCGTCGACGCACAAAAAAACATACGAGAATTGAAAGGAAAACAAACAACGTACCATGGATAAAAAATTTGATTACAATTACACCGCCCCCACCCAAGAACAACGCAAAGAAATCGAGGCGCTTCGAAATAAATATTTGTCCCAAGAAAAACGGGAACTGGGCAATTTGGAAAAACTGCGTATGCTCGATAAAAAAGTACACAACCTTCCTACCATGCTCGGCATTATTTTCGGGGTAATCGGTACGCTGATTTTCGGTTTGGGGCTGTCAATGATTTTAGAGTGGGACTTGCTTCTTTTCGGCACGATTGTCGCGGTTATAGGGTTTGTTCCCCTCGCACTTGCCTACCCCGTTTATAAAAAATCCTTGCAAAAACGCAAAGAGAAATATAGAGAAGAAATTCTTTTGCTTTCCGACAATTTACTCACCAAATAAAGTAGCCTTATTTTACAGGAAACCGCGCAAAAAAATTGCGCGGTTTTATTGCTTTTTTTTACGCATTGTGTTATAATAATAGTGTATGAGAAAAATTCGCGCGACAATTGCATCTCTTTTCACGCTTTCCGCCCTGGCTTGTCTTGCGGCGGCAATCCCCGTTGAAAAGAACGCCACTTCCGCTTTTGCGGAAACCGCGCAAACGCACACGTCGGCACACGCGCTTATCTCGCCGCAAACGTACGAGGAATATTTACAACTCGAAAAGCCCTCTTCTTCCGCCGTTTGCGAAAACTATACGGCGATTGCGGACGGAAATACCATTTACGTATTCGACCGTGGCGAGGGCGTTTATAAAACGTACGTCCATGGGGTAGGCAGTTCGCAAGACCAAGTAAAGAAAATGCAATTTCACGAGGGCAATACGCTGTATTTTGCCGATAACGCTACGGGGGATAACCTGTATAAACTCAACGTCGATACGTTGGAAACGGCAACGGAAATAGAAGATATTGCCTGCGGCACGTTCTTGATTGCAGGGAACGATTTGTATTTCACCAACTCCTCCGGCTCGCTGTTTGCAACCACTTTGCAAGACGCGGAAAACGAGTTGCCGAAAACCGCCCTTTTATGGGACGACGTTTCCTCTCTCGCCTATTACAACGACGAGCTGTATTTTGTGCGTTCCGATTTCTATTTGCATAAAATCAATCCTCGAAACGTGACGACGCCCGACGCGCAAAAAACGCAGTTTGCCACCCTTTCGCAAGTTTCTTCCATGACGATTTGTGAAGGCTCGCTTATCTATACGACGGTCAGCGGCGCACTGCAAGTCTATTCCCTTGCAGACGTAACGCAAAGTGGCTTGCTTTTCCAAACGGAAAACGAGGGTTACACGGACGTATATCCCTTTGGGGAACGCGTGTACGTCACGCAAACGCAAAAGGCAACGGTAAAGGAATATTCCGCGACCGAAAAGAAATTTACCGATTTTGAAATTTCTTCCAACTCTTCTGCAAACCACCGTTTAAGCAACGCAACCGACGTTTCCCTTTGCGGAAACGAACTGTATATCGCGGACAACGGCAACCGCCGTCTATCCATATACGATAGCGTAACGAATACGTTAAACGCGCGTTTTACGATGGATTTGGACGTATCCTTTATCGACGCAGATAACCAAACGGTTTTCGCCGCGTCGAACACAGAGCTACTCGTAGCCTCGAAAACGGGCGAAGAATTAGCGCGTTTCTCCGTCTTTAACGGCGCTATCGTAGGCATTGCCGACGTATACGGCACTTGTTACGTAGCAACGGAAAACAATTATTTCTACGCCGTAACAAATAGCGATACAAACGGTTGGCAAATGACGGAAGTCAAAAAGACGTCCACCCATCCTCCGCAACTTTTAACTTCGGACGCTTACGGGAATTTGTATATTAAAAGCGGTGTAAACGCGTATGTGTTTACGGAAATCGAGTTTATGCAAGCGGATGGAAACGGCAAAAAACTGCTGGATACTTTACCTACGGACACGATAAAAATCGCCGTGGATTACGAAGGCAATCTTTACGCCTTGGCAAACGGCGTATATCAATATGCAAAACAAGTGGACGGTAGCTTTTCACAAACGGCAATCGACGTAAGCGAGCGTTTTGTATACGGAGATACACACCAGCTTATCGCCCTTGCTTTCGGCATTGAAAAGAACGTTACGTATTTACTTTTCAACGGAAATTATATCGTGAGCACGGATAAACTTCATTTGCCCACGGTAACGAATATCCCCGTGGATAACGCAGACGAAAGCATTTTTGCGGAAACGGAAGCCAGCTTTGAAATTGTAAAAACCAAGCAAAACGCCCTGCTTGTGGCGTTCGACGTAGAAGCGTTAAAAGGCGCAAACGTATACCCGTATTTATCCTATCATAGAAGCACCACGGAAAAAACCGCGTTGAAAATCGGGGAAACCACCGATGGAAAATACAACTTAATCGCGCATTTCGATACGGAAACAAGTAAGTATTCCACTTACCTCGTTTTGAAAGAATACTGCGAAACGATTTCCGCCGACGATTACCGTAAGGAATACGGAGAAAGCGAACAAACGTCCGCTTGGCTGACCAACGAACTTTCGCTGTATAAATTCCCCTATCTTTGTAGCGAGCTTGTGGTAACGCAACGTTTACCTCGCGGCGCACAAGTCATTTTGCTTGGGGAAATCGTTCAGCTTGACCACGATTACTACCGTATCGCATACACGGACGAAAACGGCAACGTAAAGACGGGATATATCCCTCAATCGTACGCCACGCCGTTTGACGCCTCGCCCATGGATAACGAAAACACGGCGGTAGGCGAAACGGAAAGCAATCTCGATTCCGTTTGGCGGCTTGTGTATATTTTACTCGGTTTTGCCGCCGTTTGCATTCTTGTCGATTTCCTGATTTTACGCAAGAAAAAACACGATTAAAAAGAACACAAAATAACCATAAGGAGGAACGGTTCGTCATGTCAGATTATCACAGTAGCAGCGTGTATCCGCTATGTTATGCGGCGTACCGTTTCACTACGCCCAGCGCATAAATAAGATATACGCTACCTTTCAAAAATCACCATTTATTTTCGGAGGTAGTCCATTATGCAAAAAGAATTATTAGAATTCCTGCAAGAGCAGGATTATGAAAGCGCGGTAACGCTCTGTAATAAATACACGAGCGAAGAACTCGCCACGCTATTACAAGAATTAGACAAAGCGGATATTCCGGCGTTTTGTCGCGCACTCGATAGCAATTTGCTCGCGGATACGTTGGTGCTTCTCGACAGCGAATTGCAAGAGGACGTCATCAACGGCTTGCGCGACGACGAGTTAGAAAAAGTCCTCGACGAAATGTCCGTTGACGAAACAGTAGACATCATCGAAGACATGCCCCAAGAAATCGTCCGCCGTATCGCGGAAACGGAAGAAATTCTCTTGCTTCTTTCCGAGCGGAATTTCTCCGTCCTGCGCCCCCTTATCGCGTCGATGAACGCCATCGACCTTGCAGAAGTCTTCAACGAAATCCGCGACGAATCGGAACTGCACGTGCTTTTCCGTATCCTGCCCAAAGATTTGGCAGCGGAAACGTTTGTCGAAATGGACAGCGACGTCAAAGAAACGCTTATCCATAAACTCAACGATAGAGAACTTCGCGCAGTCATGGACGAACTTTTCCTCGACGATACCGTCGATACCAACGAAGAAATGCCTGCCAGCGTCGCCAAACGTGTACTTGGGCAAAGCGACAGCGAAACGCGGGCGTATATCAATGAAATTTTGAAATACCCCAAAGATAGCGCAGGGAGTATCATGACGATAGAGTTCGTTTCCCTGCACCCGACGATGACGGTAGACGAAGCGTTTGAACGTATCCGCAAAACGGCAATCGATAAAGAAACGATTTATACCTGTTACGTTGTAGACGAAACGAACAAAATCGTTGGTATGGTAACGGCAAAAGATTTAATGCTTGCCAAAAAGAACAAACCCATTGCCGACATCATGACGGAGAACGTCATTTACGCGCACACGGAAGACGACAAAGAAAAAGTAGCACGGACGATTTCCGATTACGGTTTCCTTGCCCTGCCTATCGTGGATAGAGAAACGCGGCTTGTGGGTATCGTAACGGTAGACGACGCCATGGACGTCATCGAATCGGAGAACACGGAAGATATCGCCAAGATGGCAGCCGTCACCCCTACCGACAAACCGTATTTGAAAACGAGCGTTTGGCGTATTTGTATCAGCCGTTTGCCTTGGCTTTTAATACTGCTCGTTTCCTCCACCCTTTCGGGTTTGATTATTTCCGCCAACGAAGCCACGCTGAATATGCCTATCTACGGCATTGTCTTAACGGCGTGCATGCCCATGCTAATGGGTACGGGCGGTAATGCAGGCTCGCAAGCGTCCGCAATGATTATACGCGGGCTTGCCATCGGCGAAGTGAAATTCTCCGACACATGGAAGGTTATTTGGAAGGAAATTCGGGTATCCGTACTACTTGGTGCGATTTTGTCCGTTGCTTGCTTTGCCAAAGTAATGCTTGTAGACGGATTGTATCAGATGAACAACGGCACAATGGTAGCCATTGTCATTTGCGTATCCCTTTTCGTAACGATTTTAGCGGCAAAACTTATCGGCGCACTGCTCCCGTTGTTCGCTAAAAAGTGCAAATTAGACCCTGCGGTAGTAGCGTCCCCGTTTATCACGACGATTATCGACGTACTTTCCCTCACCGTCTATTGAAGTCGGATCGTAGCCATG
>JAZRRB010000308.1:0-1903 GCA_045650385.1 Candidatus Scatosoma sp.
AACCCTCTCTTGCTTTTAATAAATATATTATAACAATTATAATATGACAAATGTATGCCTGTTTAAAAAAGTTTTTTAATTTTAATGCTATTATTTATTGGCACAGAGAAAGGGATTTTGTCGCTTTGCGACAAATCTTCATTGCTCGCCGACAATTCGTTTTTTCTTTCTTAACCGTTTCTCGCAATTCGCGTGAACCCTTGCTAATTCATGCGTTCTGCAATACTTCCCCACGCCACGAAAAAAGCACCCGCTTTGGGGTGCTTTTTCCGTGGCGCAGAGAAAGGGATTTGTGCCTTTAGCGGCGCGCCCCGCTCCGCCATTATCAATGGCGTCCTTTGCCGTGAAGTTATTTGTAAAAATTGCTTTCGTTGGCAAAGCGTTTTGCTCTCGCAAAACGGCTCCCACCCTCAAATCCCTTTCTAAATTCGGTCAACTACGAAAAAGAGATAGGCAAATGCCTATCTCTTTTTCGTGGCGCAGAGAAAGGGATTTGAACCCTTGGATACGTTCCCGCATCACACGATTTCGAATCGTGCGCGTTCGACCACTCCGCCATCTCTGCAAACAGCTTTTATATTATATACTAACATGAAAAAAAAATCAACTGTTTTTACGCCGTTTTTTTAATTTCCCCGTTGCGGATTTTTACGCAACGGGGAATTATTATACTACATTAACGTTATCATCAATTGCGATGCCAATACTATAAGGACAAGCGCTATGGGATACGTAGATGCGTATGCCGAAGCTACGTCGTCCGTTTTCGCCGTCGAAATAAGCGTACCAAGTGCAGGCGTACTCGTCATACCACCCGTAATCGAACCAAGATTGTTAAGGAGCGGCAATTTAAGCACGTATTTGCCAAGGAAGAAGCCTGCAATCATAGGCACAACCGTCATAAGCGCGCCGCCAAGGAAGCCCCAAGCAACCATGGCTACGCCTGCGCCAGGTTTCGAAATTTCTTCTACAAGCGCAACGCCGCCTTCAAAGCCAGCACCAAGCAAGAACAACGCCAAGCCAAGTTCTCTCATTACTTTAAGCGTCTTTTCGTTTACTTCCAACGACAACTTGCCAATATGCCCGAAATGTCCAAACACCAAGCACATAATAAGCACGCCGCCCGTCGTACCAAGCGAGAAGCAAGGTCCACCGTAACCGGCACCCGTCAAAGGAATTGTGATAGAGCCAAGAAGCAAACCAGCAACAATGGCAAGCGCAAACGGCAAGAAACCGAAATCTTCACACTTGAAGTATTTAGAATAATCTCTCTTCGTTTCTGTTGCACTTGTTTGAATATAGCTTCTTTCCACTTCCATATTCGATTTCAAGAATTTAGGCATAAGTTGTACAAAAAGAACTACGCCCACTACGCCAAACGGATACGCAATTGCATGACCAAGCGTAATTCTCGCCAAATTTTCCGTAGCTGCGTCTTTGGCCGCGGAAAAACCGGGCGTGGACGTCAATGCACCCGACAAAATACCTACCCAATATTCCGAACCATAATCGGTGATAAGGGTGAAAATAACCGCTACCAGCGTACCCGCTAAAATAATGACGATACCGAGCACGATATACGTTTTGAAGTTTTTAGCCAAGTTCTTAAAGAAATTCGGGCCTGCAATAAAGCCAACCGAGCCAACGAACATAATCAAACCGATGTTTTGAATAGGCCCTTTCAAATTCTTTACAACGCTTTCTTCCGTGTTTGCCATGCGGAAAGAACCGAGCAAAGGCAAATCTTGGGGAATCATTGTGCAAAGCCAACCGAGCAAAATAGCAATAAGGAATACGCCAGCCGTACCAAGCGATACGCCCTTAATATTGAAGTCGGATCGTAGCCATGTCGTTCTGTGAGCCAAGGAGTTGTTATCAGGTCTTGTCTTCCTAAGACCGCTTG
>JAZRRB010000309.1:0-2753 GCA_045650385.1 Candidatus Scatosoma sp.
AAATTATTTGGAACGTTCAAGTACACCTCCGCCGTCGCTGAAATAGCAAATGCACTAGAAGAAATACCGCCGATGTCCATACCCATGTGCGTGATGAACACCTTTTTCAACGCCGTACACCCGGAGAAGAACCCTTCACCAAGCTGAATATTATTTCCAATGACGTTCACTTCTTCCAAAGCGGTACAATTTTCAAAAACAAAGGTTGAAGAAGTAGACACATTGCCTTCAATCGTTATTTTTTTCAATGCCGTACAGCCAGAGAACGTTTGATGGTCCACCTGCGAAACAGTAAACGGTAATTCTTCCAAACGAATACAATTCGTAAAGGTATTCGAGCCTAATCTTACGCCGTTTGCAAGCGAAATATATACAAGCTCTTCGCAATGCGTAAACGCCAAACTATCTACCAGTTGAGCGTTCTTCATTTCTACAATTTTTACACCGCTTTGAGCAAATGCCCAACCATAAACGTCAGTTACATTCGGGAAATTAACGTGTGTCAAGTTCTTACAATTTGCAAATGCTGAAGCGCCTATCGTTTCGACAATTTCACTTTCTACACTTTCAAGTCCACTTTCTCTAAATGCATCCGCACTAATGGATTTAACATTTTTTAAATCAATCGTTTTAAGATTTGTACAGCCTTCAAATGCATTTGGTTGAATATAAAGAATCGAATTACCTAAATCTACGCTTTCAAGAGGAGTATTCGCAAATGCTTCGTTTGGAATTACGTTATTGCCGTTAATAGGCTGCGTTTTAATAACAATATTTTTTAACGCCGAATCTTTAAACGCAGCATTCAAAAAGTATTCGACGTCTTCGCCGATTTCAAAGTATTCGATACCGCTTTCTCTAAATGCAGAAGAACCAATAAAAACAACATTTTCATAAGGAAATTCTTTCAAATTAGTGCAACCGCGGAATACTTCGGCCCCTAAAGCTATCGTAGCATCCTTTTCCAATGCAACACTCGAAAGATTTAAGCAATTCAAAAATACGCTCGTGCCGCTAACCTCTATTTTTGAGTTCGTTTTGAACACAACACTCTCCACCTGCGAGCTTGAGAACGCATAGCTACCAATCTGCGTACAAGTATCAGGAAACACCACCGTTTTCAACTTTGTTTCGTAAAATGCATTTGCACCTACGGAAACCGTGCCGTCTAATACGGTGTAAGACTCTTCGACTTTCTTTTTCGGATACATAGCCAACGTATTATCTTGCATGTTATACAAAACGCCGTCTATCGATTTCCAAATATTGTTTTCCGGAGCAACTTGATATGCTTTGCAATCGATAAAAATATCGATAAAACTCTCCAACTCCTTAGAAAGCTCGATGGTATCTACGTTTGCATACATAAAGACTGTGCTTTCCCCGTCGATATTCTTCGTGCCGTTGAACACGACGCTTGTTAAAGCAGGAAATTCCGTCTTACTGTAAAATACTATCCTATCGGATGCACCGAAAGTAATTTTTTCCAAGCTCTTCATCCCTGTTAAGGCATCCATATTCATCTCCGTTAAGGAATCAGGGAAAATAAGATGCTGAATATCACTGCTATTAAAACAACCACCATTAAGCTTCATAATTCCAGCAGGAACATTCACTTCACCCTTTAAGGCTTTCGGTGCATAAAGAAGAGTAGATATACCAAGACCTTCTTCGTAAACAAAATTATCTTTCGAGCGCAACGTAACGTGGCTTTCGTGCACTTCCACTTTATTCAAATACGGCATACGGCTCAAAAAATGATTTACATTAGACTTGGTCGTCCCTCCCGTAATTTGCGTAAGCTCTTTACCGATTTGAATTTCCTGCATATTCGGCAACGTATCCCCAATTTGTTGATTAAGCATCTTTACATTACTCAAATTGAGTTTACGGTAGTTTTCACCATTCCAAAACGCATTTTTGTTTGCAATCGTTTCTATTTGAGGATGCAAAGTAACTTCCGTTTCCCCTTTCCCCTCAAAATAGTAGTACAATTCCGTGCCTTGCGCATTACAAAAAGCCCTTCCGTTGATAAAAGACATATACGGGTTTTCATTGTCGATAATCAACTCTCCGCCTTCTTGCAAATAATGAAGAAGATAAGACAATGCATTTATTTGCGTATCGGTCATCTCCACTATCGTTTGATAATTCTTTCCCACATAAATTGAGGTAGGAATCACACAACGAGGATCGGACAGCATTTTTCCCAAATCACACAAAGTCAATGTAAGATTTTCTTCCGCTCCTGCGTTTAAAACCAACGTTTCCTCCGTGTTGGCAATGTGCCCAAGCGTATATCCTGACAAATAAGTGTCATAAATCTTCGTTTCATTATATTGTACAAACGGTTCAATACGCAAATCTTCCGTCACTACGATATCGTTTAAGTTATCCACCCTTTCGCCGTTGACAAGCCAATATTTCACTTCCAAATTATCATAACAATTTGCAGCAAACAAAGACCAACGAATATATTGCCACATCTCCCTTTCAATTTCCAAAGGCGAATTTTTCTGCATTCTCCTACTGTAAATAGCATAATTCTTTTCACCCTTTTGCATAAGCTGAGGAACTTGTATAGTAACCGTTTTCTCTTCGCTTTCCGTCTTACCATAAATAAGATGTTCGCACGTGTTTGAGTTGCTGTCGGTTGCTTCAATCGTTTCCACCACTCTTCTTTGCGCTTTCACGTCGTCTTGATAATACCAAGCGTCCAAATACACCCTATTATTTTTCGATTGCCAGCATCT
>JAZRRB010000310.1:0-3570 GCA_045650385.1 Candidatus Scatosoma sp.
CCGTTATGGGTATGAACCTTTCCCACGGCGGTCACTTGACGCACGGCTCTCCCGTGAATATGTCGGGTAGCTATTTCAATTTCGTGGCGTACGGCGTTTCCCCTGAAACGGAAACGATTGATTACGACGAAATGGAAAAGATTGCGCTGGAATGCCAACCTAAGATGATTGTATCGGGTGCAAGTGCATATCCTCGCGTGCTTGATTTCAAGCGTATTAGAGAAATTTGCGATAAAGTAGGCGCATACATGATGGTAGACATCGCGCACATTGCAGGGCTTGTTGTGGCAGGGGAACATCCCTCGCCCGTGCCTTATGCAGACTTCGTTACCACGACGACGCATAAAACGCTTCGCGGACCTCGTGGCGGCGTTATCATGTGCAAGGAAGCGTATGCAAAACAAATCGATAAATCGGTATTCCCCGGCAACCAAGGCGGTCCTTTGATGCACGTTATCGCGGCGAAAGCGGTGGCGTTCAAGGAAGCGTTGTCGCCTGAGTTCAAGGCATACCAAGCGCAAATTGTGAAAAATGCTGCGGCGATGGCGGACGAATTCCAAAAGAACGGCGTTCGTTTGGTGTCCGGCGGTACGGATAATCACTTGATGCTCCTTGACCTTCGTGAAACGGGCGTTACGGGTAAAGAACTTGAAAAGATGCTTGACGAAGTGCATATCACGGCGAACAAGAACACGATTCCTTTCGAAACGACGTCGCCGTTTATCACCAGCGGTCTTCGCGTGGGTACGCCTGCGGTTACCTCTCGTGGATTTAAGGAAGAAGAATGCCGTAAAGTGGCTAAGCTTGTTGCTCGCGTAATCAAAGAAAAGGAAGCTTGTTTTGAAGAAGTAACGGCGGAAGTAAAAGCGCTTTGCGAAAAGTTCCCCGTATACGCGAAAGATATTCTTTAATCGATGACGATAAAACCGCGATTGCGCATTGCAACCGCGGTTTTTTGTATATAAAGGAGAAGATATATGGAAATATTACGTTTTGAACGCTTTGATTATATTCGCCGTTTGCCTGAAAATTTCAAGGAAACGGAAAAATATCCGCTTGTCATTTATTTGCACGGCGCAGGCGGAAGAGGGAGGGATATTAACCTCATTTATACGCACCCTTTTTTCTCGGATACGCAGGCATTTTTGAAAGATGCCGTATGCGTTGCCCCGCAATGCTATGCCGATTCTTGGTTTAATATCTTCGAACAGTTGCAAGCGTTTATCGAGTACGTTTCGCAGTTAAACTATATAGACGTTACCCGCGTATACCTTACAGGGGCGAGTATGGGCGGATATGCAACTTGGCAAATGGCGATGTCCCGTCCTGAACTGTTTGCGGCTATCGTGCCCATTTGCGGCGGCGGTATGTATTGGAACACGGCACGCTTGAAAGATATGGGCGTATGGGCGTTCCACGGTGAAAACGACCCCGTTGTGTTGGTAGAAGAAAGCAAGAAAATGGTGAAAGGCGTTAACGATAACGGAGGTAAAGCTTTTCTTACGGTGTACCCTGGGGTGGAGCATAATGCTTGGACACCCACCTTTTGCGACGGCAAGGTATGGAAATGGCTGTTAGAACAGCGCGCGCATTACGAAGAGAGTGTTTCTTCGTACGATAACGTAAAGGAGTTCGGTTGATACGCATGTTAACGGAAAAGGACGAAGTGCGTATTTACGTGGGGGAAATTTCTGCGGAAATTTGTTTTACGCCCGTATTCCCCTTGGAAAGACAAAAAGAGATTGAAGGGTGTAAAAACGAACGGGTACGCAAAGAAAAATATTGCGCGTGGAAATTGCTTGAATACGCCTTAAAAGATACGTTTGACATATCCATGACGGAAATGCGGTTTGCCAAATTATCGTCGGGAAAGTGGACGGCGGAAGATTTTTGCTTTTCCCTTTCGCATACAAAGGGGGTAGTGGCGGTAGTGCTGTCTAAACGCCCCGTAGGTGTAGACGTTGAAAAGGGAAATAGTAAGTTATTGCGTTTGCAGGATAAAATATTGAGCGAAAACGAACGAGAAGAATATTCCTATATCGAAGAAAAAGAACGCTATTTATTGGAGAAATGGACGCAAAAAGAGAGTATATTTAAGGCGTATAAAGAAAGCGGCTTTGTGCCGCGAGAAATCGATACGCAAGGGTATTTAACGCGTACATGGTACTTAGAAAAAGGTGGGGTATGTCTTTCGGTTGCAGGCGAGGGCGTGGAGAACGCGCGTTTGTGCTTGGCGGTGGAATATTTATAATGGTGAAAAGCGCAAGATAAGAGAAAAGGAGTATAGAAATGTACGACGTTGCGATAATTGGTGGCGGCGCGGCAGGGGTATCGGCTGCGTTGACGTTGCAATCTTTGCGGAAAAACTTCATTTGGTTTGGTAAGAAAACGTTTTCGGAAAAAATACGGAAAGCGGAACTTATCCGTAATTATCCGGGTTTGTCGTCGGTGACGGGGGAGGAATTTGCGGAAAAACTCCTTGCTCAAATTACGGAAATGGGGATAGAGATAACGGAAAAGACGGTGACGGGCGTGTATATGCTCGGTACGCATTATGCAATCGCCTGCGATAAGGAAACGTTCGAGGCGAAAACGGTGATTTTGGCAACGGGCGTAGAAACGGTAAAACCTGTTAAGGGCGAGCTGGAATTTTTAGGCAGGGGCGTTAGTTATTGTGCTACGTGTGACGGGTTCTTGTATAAAAACAAGAGGATAGCGGTGGTTTGTACGTCGAAGGAATACGAGCACGAGGCGGCATATTTGGCGGATATAGCGGAAAAAGTATACTTTACGCCCATTTATAAGACGGTGGGTGAATTTGGCGAAAATACCGAGCTTGTGCGCGGCGTACCGACGGAAATTGTCGGGGATAAAAAGGTGAACGCAATCCGTTTTAAGGATAAAGAAATTGCCGTAGACGGCGTATTTTTCTTAAAGAGTGCCGTTTCGCCCTCGGCATTGGTGCCGGGGTTAGTGACGGAAAACGGACACGTATTGGTGGATAGAGAGTGCAAGACGAATTTAGAAGGTTGTTTTGCGGCTGGGGATTGCACGGGGAGACCGTATCAATACGCAAAAGCGGCAGGCGAGGGCAATGTTGCGGCGCATAGCGCGATCGCTTTTCTTGCGAAATAAAAGAAGAAGATAATTTTTCCAAAATACTTTTTTTAGGGCGCGAAAAAGAATTGACAAGGGAAAATATATTTGCTATAATGTATGCGTTTCTCGTGAGAAAAAATGTAGAAATCGAGGCGTAGCGCAGCTGGTAGCGATGAAAGTCGTGGGTTCGCGCGAGTGCTTGGCACGAAGCTTTGCCGCGAGGCAATAGCCCGTCGCCTCGAAAATAAAATAGAAAAAATGTAGAAATCGAGGCGTAGCGCAGCTGGTAGCGCGCAGCGTTCGGGACGCTGAGGTCGTGGGTTCGATCCCCGTCGCCTCGACCAAAAAAGCCAACACCAATCAGGGTGTTGGCTTTTTTGTTGTGGCGACGTGTAGGAGAAAACACGTATTCCCGTGGGTTCGTGCGAGCCTACGAGGATGAAGAAAAAAAGAAAAAGCGGAATGAATGCC
>JAZRRB010000311.1:0-3594 GCA_045650385.1 Candidatus Scatosoma sp.
ATGGCTACGATCCGACTTGTGCTTGGGGGACGAAACTGTTTAATTACGGCAAGAACGAAGTGTTGCATTTCTTGCTTTCCAACCTCAAATATTGGATGGAAGTATTTCATTTCGACGGATTCCGTTTTGACGGCGTGACGAGTATGCTCTACCACGACCACGGTTTAGGTAGCGCGTTTACCAATTACGGTATGTACTTTTCCATGAATACGGACACGGAGGCGGTTACCTATTTGCAACTTGCCAACGAGTTGATACACGAAATCAATCCTAACGCGTTAACGATTGCGGAGGATATGTCGGGGATGCCGGGGATGTGTATTCCCATTGAGGACGGCGGTATCGGGTTTGATTACCGTTTGTCTATGGGTGTGCCCGATTTATGGATAAAATACCTCAAAGAATATTCAGACGATAATTGGGATATGGGCAAGCTTTGGTACGAGCTTACCGCCCGTCGCAAACAAGAAAAGAACATCGGTTACAGCGAATCGCACGACCAAGCTTTGGTGGGGGATAAGACGATTATGTTCCGCCTTTGCGATGCGGATATGTACACGGGCATGAATAAATTCGGCGGAAATCTTGTCGTGGATAGGGGTATCGCTTTGCATAAGATGATTCGGCTTATCACCGCGTCTTTGGCTGGCGAAGGCTATCTCAATTTCATGGGCAATGAGTTTGGACATCCCGAGTGGATAGATTTCCCCCGTGAAGGCAACGGTTGGAGTCATCATTATTGCCGTAGACAATGGAGCTTGGTGGACAATCAAGATTTGCGGTATAGAGAACTCAACGATTTTGATGAGGCGATGATAAAACTCCTCAAAGAGGAAGATTTGCTGTCGATAAAAGCGGAGAATCGGTGGATGCACGAGGCGGATAAAATTATCATGTACACCAAAGGCGATACGGTGTTTGTGTTTAATTTCCATCCGACAAAATCGTTCGACGGATATTTCGTGCCTGTGGGGAAAAAGGGAAAATACAAAGTGGTACTCTCTTCGGACGACGGAAAATTTGGTGGATATTCGCGCGTGGACACAAAGACGGTATACGATGCAAAAATTACGCCCAATAAGTGGATTGGGTTCAAGTGTTATATCCCCAACCGCTGTGCGATTGTATTCAAGAAAAAATAATCTCAAAAAACAAGAAACGCCCCATTGGGGCGTTTTTGTTGTATAAATGTTTGAGAAACTTTGAAAAGAGCGTTGCTTTTTAAGTGACGGTTTGTTATAATATACACGAAATCGTTTTGCGGCGTAGCCGTAGGGGTATAGTATGGTTAAAAATTATGGCAGGGTAAAGTTTTCCTGCTATATGACGAATATTACAATGGCGGTGGTGGGCAATCTTTCGCCGATTCTTTTTTTGACGTTCCGTTCTATGTACGGGATATCGTATGCGCTTTTAGGGACGCTCGTGCTTATCAATTTTTGCACGCAGCTTGGCGTAGATTTGATTTTTTCCTTTTTCTCGCATAAATTCAATATTCCGCTGACGGTAAAATGCACGCCGGTTATTGCCGTTGTGGGCATGGTATTTTTCGCGCTTGCGCCTGTGATATTCCCTAATGCCGTGTATTTAGGACTCGTCATCGGTACGGTGATTTTTGCATCGTCCAGCGGCCTTGCGGAAGTGTTGATAAGCCCCGTTATTGCGGCGTTGCCCTCGGAAAATCCCGATAGGGAAATGAGTAAATTGCACGCGGTATACGCGTGGGGTGCGGTGGGCGTTGTCATTTTGGCAACTCTGTTCTTGCTGGTGCTTGGCGGTAAAAATTGGCAATGGTTGGCAGGTGGGTTTGCCATTATGCCGCTTATTGCATCTCTCGCGTTTTCGCGCGCGGAAGTACCGCAAATGCAAACGCCCGAAAAGACGTCGGGTGCGCTCGGTTTTTTCAAAAACGGTGGGCTTTGGCTGTGTGTGTTTGCCATTTTCCTTGGCGGTGCAAGCGAAGTGACGATGGCGCAATGGAGTTCAAGCTACATTGAAAAAGCACTCAATGTCCCTAAGATTTGGGGGGATATTTGCGGCGTGGCGTTGTTTGGTTTTGCGCTTGCGATGGGACGGACTTTGTATGCAAAGTTTGGTAAAAACATCGGTAAAATTTTGCTTTCGGGCGCGGTGGGCGCGGCGGCTTGTTATTTAATCGCTGTGTTTATCCCCGTGCCTGTGGTGGGTTTACTTGCTTGCGGATTGACGGGTTTTTGCGTTTCAATGATGTGGCCGGGCAGTTTGGTTATCGCATCGGATAGGTTTCCCCAAGGCGGCGTTGTGGTGTATGCGATGATGGCGGCCGGTGGTGATCTCGGCGCATCCGTCGGGCCGCAACTTGTGGGCGTGGTTACCGATAGTGTTTCGCAAAGCTCGTTTTTTATCGAAATGGCGGCAAGTATGGGACTCACGGGCGAACAGCTTGGTATGCGCGCAGGGCTGCTTGTTGGGGCGATTTTTCCGATTGTGGCGATTATCGTATTTTTTGCGCTTTATCGCTTGCGTGCAAAAAAACAAATTTGGACGGGGCAAGTCCTCGTTGAAAATACGTTGGAGGACGTGAAATATGATTAAAGTGGCTTTGTTGGGGGATTCTATTCGCCTTATGGGGTATGGCGAAAGCGTGCCTACATATTTGGGCGAAAATTACGAGGTGTTTCAGCCGGAGGATAACTGTCGATTTGCCAAGTATATGCTCCGTTGCCTTTTCGATTGGAAAGAACAGCTGGAAAATTGCGACGTGATTCATTTTAACTGCGGGCATTGGGACGTATGCGAACTGTTTGACGACGGTATGTTTTCTTCCGTGGAAGAATATAAGCGGGATATGCTTCGCATTGCAGGGATATTAAAAGGCTATGCGCCCAAACTGATTTTTGCGACGACTACGCCTGTGCGCGAAGGGTACGTGTATAATAAAAATGAGAAAATTCGGCTCTTAAACGAAACAATTGTGCCTGAATTTGAAAAAATGGGCATTGTTATCAACGATTTGCACGCACTCGTGTCCACCGACGTAAATAAGTATATTTGCGAAGAGGATTTGCTGCATTTATCCAAAGAGGGGGGCGAAGTTTGCGCAAAGCAAGTTGCGGAGATGATTAAAAGCGTTTGTAAATAAACGGTGATAATATTTTTCTTTTAAGGGAAGAAAGATTTTGTTATTCGTTTGACAAAGGATAAGAAGTGTGTTATAATTATTTTATAATAATTCAAACTTAAAGAGGAAAAGAATATGATTGATATGTCTTTGTTGCAAAATGCCGATCCCGAAGTATACGCGGCGATGAACGACGAGCTTTGCCGTCAACGCGATAATATCGAATTGATTGCCAGCGAAAATATGGTTTCCCCTGCGGTAATGGCGGCGATGGGCTCGCACCTCACCAACAAATACGCGGAAGGTTTGCCTGGCAAACGTTACTACGGCGGTTGCCAATACGTAGACGTTGTGGAAAACCTTGCAAGAGACCGTTTGAAGGAACTTTTCGGTTGCGACCACTGTAATGTACAACCGCACAGCGGCGCACAAGCAAACTTGGCGGTATATTTCGCTATGCTCAAACCGGGCGATACCGTTATGGGTATGAACCT
>JAZRRB010000312.1:0-9700 GCA_045650385.1 Candidatus Scatosoma sp.
AGTTGGTGGGGAATCGATATTTTACCCGAAGTCAATGAAAATTCTGAAGATTATCAACGTTTTATCTTTGAGGAAGGCGGTGTTTTGAAAAAATGGCTGAGTTTTGGCATTGGCGGTTATCGTTTGGACGTTGCCGACGAATTGCCTGACTTTTTCCTGCAAAAATTGAGAAAATCAGTGAAAGAAAGCGATTCCGATGCCATTATTATTGGGGAAGTTTGGGAGGACGCATCGAATAAAGTTGCTTATTCCAAGCGTCGCGAATATTTGCAAGGCCATGAACTTGACAGCGTTATGAATTATCCGTTGAAAGAAGCGATAATCGGCTATATTCAATCGGGAAATGCAGGAAATTTATTGCATACGGTACGCGTTTTAATTAACCATTATCCCAAGCAAACGATGGATTGTTTGATGAATATCTTGGGAACACACGATACGGCGCGCATTTTAACCGTTTTAGGCGGAATTTATTGCCATAATAAAGAAGAAATGGCACAGTCAAGTGCATTTTTAAGTCCAAAATCAAAAGAAAAAGCCATTAAAAAATTAAAAATGGCAGCAGTTTTACAATATACGTTGCCTGGTGTTCCTTGCGTGTATTATGGTGACGAAAACGGGCAAGAAGGACATATCGATCCGTTCTGCCGCCGTTGCTTTGATTGGGATAATTTGAATGAGGATTTACTTTCATTTTATCAAAGACTTGGAAATATTCGCAAAGAATACCGCGAAATCTTCAAAGACGGAGAATTTAAGGAATTACGCGTAGAAGACGGATTGATGATGTATGAGCGTAAAAACGAAAACGGCGAGATTTATATTTTTGTAAATAATTCGTCCAAACGTTATATTTTAGAATTGCCTGAATCGACAACCGAATTGCTTTCCAATCAAATGTTTGAAAAAGAAATGGAAATAAAGCCGTATACGTATGGAATTTTTATTGATTCTAAATTTGCAAAATAATTAAACGTATAGATAACTTAGTATGAAACAACGTTCATAAATTTATAAATAAATCGAAGTAACCCCTTAACCTCTTCGGTTTTTGGGGTTAAGTTTTCGTAAAAGCTGTGTTTTACGAATAGTTTCCCATATTCCCTACCGCACGATTATTTGTGGGGAGTATATACAAAAAGTGGCAAAAATGTCCTCTATATAAGGTAAAAGCCCTTGTTTTCAAGGGTTTTTACTTATTATAAAGGTGTTTTCATGCTATAATCCTCTTTGTTTGGAAAGGAATATCTTTTATCTATAATATTACCCGACCAATATTAAGGAAATTTTTGTAACTTTTCGGGAAATCATGATATTTAATTGACAATTTTACAAATTTTAGTTACAATAGAAATATGAAAAACGAAAACTACTATACGACACGTAATATTCAAGACATCGATAGGATAGCTGAACTGTTGGAAGAGCTCCCCTCTTTTTGCGAAGATTATTTTTTGGGGATTGAAAGCCGAACAAGCTGTCAAACTCGCTTAAAATACGCATACGATTTGCGTATTTTTTTCGATTTTCTTTGCAAAAAGCGGTATAAAAACTTTCAACCAACAGAATTGACCTTGGAGCATTTAGAGTCGATAAAACATAATGATATAGAACTGTTTTTGAGTTATTTATCCCACTATCAATTCAACGGCAAACGTCTTTCTTGCGACGAACGGGCAAAAGCCCGCAAACTTTCTGCCGTACGCGCCCTTTTTAAGTATTTTTTCAACAAGGGTTTAATTGAAGTGGATAATTCCGCAAAAGTCCCCACCCCAAAACTTCACGATAAGGAAATTATCCGTTTGGATGCAGGTGAAGTATCCGAACTTATCAACGTTGCGGAAACGGGTAACGGGCTTACAAAACATGCCGTTGGATATCACAATAAGACGAAAATTCGAGATACGGCTATTTTAACCCTCTTTTTAGGCACGGGTATCCGTATTAGCGAACTTGTTGGCTTGGATAACGACAGTTTTGATTTTTCGGAAAATTCCTTTTTGGTGACAAGAAAAGGCGGAAATCAGGCGATTTTGTACTTTTCAGACGAAGTTAAGTACGCTTTGCAGGAATATATCGCTGAAAAATCCAACGATCCGAAAATTCCTGCTGGCGAAAAAGCCTTTTTCCTGTCCATGCAGTACAAACGGATTAACGTGCGCTCAGTTGAGTTACTCGTAAAAAAATACAGTAAAATCGTCTCCCCTTTGAAAAAAATTACGCCGCATAAACTCCGTAGCACGTACGGTACGCGGCTTTATAATGAAACGAACGATATTTACGTGGTTGCGGACGTGTTAGGCCACCGCGACGTAAACACGACGAAAAAACACTACGCCGCCATTACGGAAGAAAACCGCCGTAAGGTAGCGAACGTCGTAAAATTACGCAAGGATACTTCTTCTGAGGAAAACGAATAACGCGTATGCATGATAATCTTAAAAAAGAATTGGAAAAAATCTATATAATTCAGCCAATTACTAAAGAAAATGCGGTAAAATACCGTGTTTTACAGGAAGAAGCCGTGTCCTTGATTGAAAGCGCGGGCGCAGTTTACGCCGGTACGATTTATCAAAATATTCACGAAATCAATCCAGCCACGTTTATAGGTTCGGGTAAGTTGGAAGAATTAAGAGAACGTTTAGAGGGGTTAGATACGATTACCGTGCTTTTTAACGGCGAGTTATCCCCCTCTCAAACTTTGAATATTTCCGCCGCGTTAGACGATAGAAAAGTCATTGATAGAACGACGTTAATTTTGGATATCTTCGCGAAAAACGCCAAGAGCAGCGAAGGAAAATTGCAGGTAGAATTGGCGCAACTCAAATATTTATATCCAAGATTGAAAGGCAAAGGCGCGGCGCTTTCCCGTCTTGGCGGTGGCGTGGGGACAAGAGGCCCTGGCGAAACGCAATTGGAAACGGATAGAAGATATATCCGCGGAAGATTGCACTATCTTGAAACTCGCTTAAAAGAAATGGAAAAACGCCGTTCTCAATTAACGGCGCGAAGAAAAAAAGACGAGGTAAAAACGGTTGCCCTCGTTGGGTATACAAATACGGGCAAATCCACCCTTCTCAATGCGTTAACGGGCGCGGAAACGTACGTAAAAAACGAGCTTTTTGCCACGTTAGATCCCACTTCTCGCGCATTTTCCATAAACGGCGTTGATTTTTTACTTGTGGATACCGTTGGTTTTTTGCAAGATTTGCCCCACAATTTGATTGAAGCGTTCAAATCAACGTTGGAAAGCGCGATTCATTGTGATTTGGCGTTGATAGTCTGCGATGCCATGGGCGAATACGATATGCAGCTGAAAACGACGCTTGAAACGCTCGAAGAAATGAACTTTTCTTCCCCTTATCTTATTGTTATGAATAAAAGTGAAAACGTTCAAGATACGTCTGGTTTTCCCTTTGGTAGTGTAGCTATTTCCGCAAAAAATAATTTGGGATTAGAACGATTACAACGGGAAATTTTTCAACGTTTTGCCAGCGATTATCTTTTATGTGAACTCTTTATCCCCTATATAAAATCGAGCGAATACGCTAAAATTAAGCATTTTCTCATCGAACGGGAAACGGCTTATACGGACGATGGCCAAATAGTATATGCGACGATTCCCGTGCGCTATGGGGATATCTTTCAAGAATATATGAAATCATAATAAGAAAAAACTGTTGGAAAAACCAACAGTTTTTTTCTATTCTTTGTATTCTTCGGGATTGGTATAAATTTTATCGATTTTAATAGACGCTACGTCGGGCATATCGATACATTTTCCGCAATTATCGCATACTTTATTTGGATCAAGGTCGCACGTTTCACATTCCATACAGCCGATACATTCCCTATCGTATAATACGCACTCCGTCTTGAATTTTGATTCTTTCATACTACACCTCTAATCTTTATATTAATATTATAGCATATTTTTTTTGAAAATCAAGTATTTTATGTAAACATTTGTTTGCTTTTTATAAAAAAGTGTGTTATAATGAACTCATACAAAAGAAAAAGGAGTGCATATATGGTAAGCGAAGAAAAACTCAACCGCGTTATGGATTATATTCGTAAATTTACCGAAGAGAACGGTTATACCCCTTCCGTTCGGGAAATCGGAAAAGAATGCGGTATTAAATCTACGGCAACGGTGCACAGTTATATTGAAAAATTACAAAACAAAGGATATTTGAATAAAACCGAAAATAAAAAGCGTGCGGTAACGATCGGAAAAGGCTCGGGCATCAACGTTCCCCTGCTTGGTGTCGTTACGGCTGGGCAACCTATTTTCGCTTATGAAAATTACGAGGATTATTATACCTTCCCCGTAGGCGAATTCAAAGGCGAGGATTTATTTATGCTTCGTGTGCAAGGCACGTCCATGATTGATGCAGGCATTATGGACGGCGATAAAATCATTGTGCGCCGTCAACAAACAGCGGAAAACGGTGAAATTGTCGTTGCGCTTGTCAATGAAGATGAAAGTGCCACTGTAAAACGTTTTTACTATCGTGACGGAAAAATTATCCTCCACCCTGAAAATGAGCTTTTACAAGACATGGTTTTTGAAGTCGGTCAAGTATCCATTTTAGGGAAAGTTGTTGGATTAATGCGCAATTATCGCGCTTAAATCAATTATTTACATAAATTATGAACCCCGAACTTGTGTTGTTACAAGTTCGGGGTTTTTATCATTAAAGTCCTTTCAAATAAGCGATTTCGAGTTCGGTAAGTTTTCTTACTTCTCCTCTATCCAAACCGGTGAGTTTCAAATTGCCAATACTTACGCGTTTCAAAAATTCTACGTTTCTGCCAATCGCTTCAAACATACGGCGAACTTGGCGGTTGCGCCCCTCGGTGATTGTTACGTGTACTTTGGTATACGCCTTATTCGTTTCTACGATATGCGCTTTGCATTTTTTTGTCATCACGCCGTCTAATTCTATCCCCGAACGGATACGGTTAAGGTCTTTTTCCGTCATCGTACCCTCAATGCGCGCCATATACGTTTTGGGGACTTCGCTTGTCGGGTGAGTAAGTCGGAAAGACAAATCTCCGTCATTGGTTAAAATTAAAAGTCCTTCCGTTTCATAGTCTAAGCGCCCAACAGGGAATACTCTTCCTGCGTCTTCGGGAAGAAAATCCATGACTGTTTTTCTGCCTCTATCGTCGGATACTGTACAAACAACCCCTTTGGGTTTGTTCATAAGATAATATTTTTCCGTTTTTTCTTCACGAGAAAGGGCTACGCCGTCTACCAAAACGACGTCCTTTTCTTCTACGTTTGCGCCAAGCGTTGCCACGACGCCGTTTATTTTTATCCGCCCTGCTGCAATCATTTCGTCAGCGTGTCTACGGCTTGCAATTCCCTTTTCTGCTAAATATTTGTTAATTCTCATTGGTAAACCTGCTTTTTTCTATTTTCTATTATAGTTTATATAAATTCCCGGAAAAAAGCAACCGTTTTGATAGATATATTTCAAATTCACCTACGATTTCATCGTTTTGATGGGCATTTTTGTATGGTTTTGTATGAATTTTTATCAGGTCTTTTTCCTCTTCTAATAATGGATAATAATAGTCCTGCTTTATCACGCCAACCGTGGAAGAATTGCTGATTTTTAATTGTTCGCCTGCGCTTACGATTTTTGAATACCTATAATTGGCAAAGGCATCGTCTAATAATTCGATAGAACGTTCGTACATATTTTGACAATGCAAAACAGTACATATTAACGTCATTTTCCCTTTTTTTGCGGCGGAGACTAAGCATCTTCCTGCCGCTTTCGTGTATCCGGTTTTTACGCCCAACGCATATTCGTAAGAAGATAATAGTTTATTTTTATTTTTCCAGCCTTTTTTTTCGTAATATTTAGTGGAAACAATTTCACAAAACATTGGATATTTCATGGCGTACGCTGTAATATACGATAAATCCCTTGCCGTCGTATAATGATTGTTCGAGGGTAAACCGTGTGAATTTTCAAAATGACTGTTCAATGCCCCTGCTTTTTGCGCTACTTTATTCATTTCCGCAGAAAAATTCGCTGTCGAACCGCTACAATATAATGCCAACGCCGTTGCACAGTCGTTTCCCGAGCGCAACATTAAGCCAAATAATAAATCTTTTACCGAATACGTTTCCCCTGCTTTCAAATATACGGAAGAGCCTTCTATTCCAACCGCTTGTTCAGGGATAATAAGCTCCTTTTCAATATCTTCGCACGTTTCCAATATCGTAACGCAAGTTAAAATTTTCGTCGTACTTGCCATTGGCAAACGAGTATCGCCGTGTTCTTCGTACAAAACACGGCGGCTGTTGAGTTCTATTACGCACTCTGCTTTTGAGGGCGATAACGATGTTTCCGCAGTTGCTCGTTTTTGGGATTGTATAGGTGAAGCGGCAAATACGAAATATGTTGCAAAAACGGACGAAAGGACGCAACGGCTTAAAAAATGTTTCATTGTTTTTTCGCCATGACTTCACGTAAAATATCCGCCGCCCGTTCAATTAAATTATCCATTGGCTCTTCACTGATACGGATCACGCGGCAATCTTTGCCGTCGTCTACGAGAAATCCCATTGGTTTCATGCTGATTACAGCACCGCTACCGCCTGCAAACGGCATGGCGTCCGTTTCTTTTACGACTTTGATATCACCGTATTCGCCGCCGCCCGATAAATTCCCCATCGTTACTTTTGAAAAAGGAATTACCTGAAAACCGCTTGCCGTTACAATCGGCTTGCCCATAACGGTATTTACGTCGGCAAGCCCGTCTAAATTGTGCAAAGATGCGTCGATTAAGTTATGGATTTTTTGATTTTTTTCCGCCATAAGATTTGTATTTTCTCCTTTAAGAATTTAATGAAATTTGTTAATAAAATGACCAAATTAAAATAGATAACGCAATTTAATGATATCCGCAGCACGTCCCCGTCCGTGAGCCATAAGTTATTCTCAATTTTATCTTTATCCCCGCCAATGGTGAAAAAATATGCTCGTAAAAGGGTGTGCAACGTGGATATGGGAAATAGATATTCCGCGCCCGTTTCTGTTGTTAAGGTAAAACCAATCAAACGAAAAGTACGTAAAAAGGAAAATCGTTTTCGTTCGCTGTTTAATTGAGAATACGGGATAAGTTTTGCTTTCTTTTTAGAAAAATGCAAGGCGAGTCCCCCGGGATATACGCCGACGTATCCACCAACCAACTTGATTTTTTTATATATATACGAAGCAAAGCCGAATTTTTTACGGTTCATATCGTAATGCGCGTCCAATTCGATGACAATTGGAACGAATAATATAAACAGTACTCCTATTAAAATAGCAAAAAATAAAAACGGCTTGCCCATACTTTCAATATGCGCAAGCCGCTAAAAACTATGTAATTTTTACGTTTTATTGAATTTTAATAATGCCGTCTTCAATATCTTTCAAAAAGTCGGGAAGTTCAAATCCTTCCGAGGACTTCGAAGTATCTTCCGATTGCATATCCTCTTCGCCCACGTTTTCTTCGTCGGCATCGGGGTCATAAACGTCCTTTTCGTACAAATAATTGCTTTCCGGTTCATGAATAGCGTTCAAGTCTGCTATCTTTTGCATAAGTTCTTCATAATCGGGCAATTCGGACAAAGATTTCAATTTGAAGCGTTTTAAGAAATTATCCGTCGTGGAATATTCTACGGGTTTACCAATCGTTTCTCTTCTGCCGCTGGGATAAATCATTTCCAAACTCAAAAGCGTTTGAATAGCGTAATCGCTATTTACGCCACGGATGGTTTCAAGTTCCGTACGGGTAATCGGCTGTTTATAGGCAATAATTGCCGCGCATTCCAAAATGGTACGCGTAAATTCCTTTTCACGAATCGGCGTCAATACCAAAGATACGGGATCTTTGAAATCGGGGTTGGTCGCAAATTGCAATTTGTGGTTAAAATGTAATAAACGGATACCGCAATCTCCCGCGTATTTCTTTTCCAAGCTCTTAATCGCTTCGTCCATGTGGCGTTTGCCTACTTCTAACTTTTCACGCAACAAATCGATAGGCACAGCGTCCCCTGACGCAAATAAAATAGCCTCAATTATATTCGTCAATTTCTCCAATTTCTTCGTCCTCACTTCTATTGGGATTTTTCTTAATCGTTATGGAAGAAAAAAGTTCTTCCTGTTCTACGATGATAAATTGATGTTTCAAAAGCTCCAACAACGCTTGAAACGTCGTTACAATTTCTGGTACAGTAGAATTTTCATCAAAAAGCTCCTCAAACGCCGTGCAATCGCTTTCTGTCATTTTATCGCGGATATATTTGATTTTATCGCGTACCGTAAAGCTGTCTTTGGGGATTTCACGGGGAGGCGGCGCACTGCGGCGTTTACTTTCTAAACGCAACATCATTTTCGTGAACGCGTCCATCAATCCGTCCAACGTCATGTCGCCATATTGTACTTGAACAGCGGCAAATTCCTTATCGGGGGCTTTGAAAATATACCCCACCGTTTCGCGTTCTTTCAGCTTGTCCGCTTCCTCTTTGATCATTTGATATTCTTCCAAGGCACGGATAAGTTCCTGTTCCGGATCGTTATCATCCCACGTTTCATCGATAAATCCATCGTCAGGCGGAGGTACTAAACTACGCGCTTTGATATCGATGATGGTAGCGGCAATATTCAAATATTCGCTCGCTTTATCTACGTCCAAATACGGTAATCCTTTCATATATGAAAGGAATTGTTCGGTAACTTGCGAAACGAAAACGTCTTTAATCTCGATTTTCTCTTCCTTGATTAAGTATAATAGTAAATCTAAAGGGCCTTCGAAATTGTCGAGTATCGTCGTATAATCTACGTCCGTTTCAAAATTTTTAACGGAGTTCGTTGTCAGTTTTTCTTTTTCCAAAATTCTTACTCCTATCGGTTAAGATTACTGAATAATTATAGCATAAATTTGCGTAAAACGCAAGTTTACGAGCATTAATTCTTGTTTTTAGCCAATCTTTGGGGAATAACGTCGTTACGATTTATGTCCTCGTACGTTTGCGGTAAAACGATGTATTCCGCTTTGCCTTCATTGACCAAAACGCAGGGCGGAATTTTATTTCGGTTATAATTCATAGCCATGGAATAGTTATACGCACCCGTAGAAAGCACGGCAAGAATATCTCCCGTTTGCGCTTTAGGAAGCGCAACGTTGACGGCAATGATATCGCCGCTTTCACAGCATTTGCCTGCAATAGATACGATTTCCGTTGCCTCTTCGTTTGCGCGATTGGCAAGAATCGGCGTATATTTCGATTGGTAAAGCGCGTATCTGGGATTATCAAACATGCCCCCATCTATCGCCACGTACTTTTTCACGGCAGGGATTTCTTTGATTGCCCCAACTGTATAAAGCGTTACGCCGGCTTCGCCCACAATCGATCTACCCGGTTCGATTAAAATATACGGCAATGCAAGTCCTTTTTCGGCAGCTTTTTCTTTTACTGCGGCAATCAACGCTTCTAAATATTCCGCGTATCCCTCGGGTGAGATTTTACGGTCTTCATCCGTATACCAAATCCCAAATCCACCGCCAAGGTTTAACGTTTCTAACGTAAAATCGAGTTCTTTACGCATTTCCGCGGCAAAATTCATACATTTGTCTACGGCAAGCACGAACGACTGCTTTTCAAAAATTTGAGAGCCGATATGGCAATGAT
>JAZRRB010000313.1:0-4840 GCA_045650385.1 Candidatus Scatosoma sp.
AGCCCGAGCCTGAACCTGAGCCTGAGCCCGAGCCTGAGCCCGAGCCTGAACCTGAGCCCGAACCCGAGCCTGAGCCTGAACCCGAGCCTGAGCCTGAACCCGAGCCTGAGCCTGAACCCGAGCCCGAGCCTGAGCCTAAGCCCGAACCTGAGCCTGAGCCCGAGCCCGAGCCTGAGCCTGAGCCCGAGCCTGAGCCCGAGCCTGAACCTAAGCCCGAGCCTGAGCCTAAGCCTGAACCCCAACCTCAACCTCAACCCACACCTGAACCTGACGTAGAGGTAGATAGTGGCGGTTGTAGCGGTAGTGTAAGCGGTTTGGCGGTGGCTGGCGTAATGTTAGCGGCGGTTGCGCTGATGAAAAAACGCAAGCAGGACGAATAAGAAAAAATAAGAAAAAGCCGCCATGAGGCGGTTTTTTCTTTGTATTCACTTGCCTTTTTGGTAAAAATGCGTATAATTATAATAAAGAAGAAAAAGAGGCGAAAGATATGATTAACGAAAAAATGTACGCTTTGGGCAGTAAACGTTCGAGCATAAGAGAAATTTTCGAATACGCAAAGGGCAGAGCGGCGGAAATCGGCGCGGAAAACGTGTTTGATTTTTCGATTGGCAATCCGTCCGTACCTGCGCCCGATGCAGTAAACGAAACGATTGAAAAATTGGTAAAAGAAACGTCGTCCGTGGCGCTTCACGGTTACACCTCTGCGCAAGGGGGAAAAGACGTGCGCGATACCATCGCTGAAAATTATCAAAAGCGTTTCGGCGTTGCTCTTTCGGGGGACGATTTGTATATGACTTGCGGTGCGGCGGCGTCCTTGACGATTACCTTACACGCGCTTCACGAGGACGGGGACGAGGTTATCGTATTCGCACCGTATTTTGCTGAATATAAAGTATTTGTAGAAGGTTCGGGGGCGAAACTTGTCGTATTGCCTTCCGATGAAAAAACGATGTTGCCCGATTTTGACGCGTTAAAAAAGGCGATAAACAAAAACACGAAAGCGTTGCTTATCAATTCGCCGAACAATCCTTCGGGGGTGGTATACGGGGAAGAAACGTTGCAAACGCTTTGCGGTATTTTGTCGGAAAAATCACAAGAATTGGGCAAGCGTATTTTCTTGATTTCCGATGAGCCGTATAGAGAACTTGTTTACGATAAAAAGACGATAGTGCCTTCGCCTATGCGTTATTATGAGGATAGTATCGTTTGTTATTCCTATTCCAAATCCCTTTCCTTGCCCGGGGAACGTATCGGCTATATCGCTGTCAATCCGCGCATGAAAAATGCAAAAGAAGTATACGCAGCGGTATGTGGGGCTGGGCGCTCACTTGGGTTTGTTTGCGCGCCTGCGCTTTTCCAACGGGTGGCGGCGGCTTGCGATGGCATGACGGCGGATTTGAGTATCTATAAACGCAACCGCGATTTATTGTATAACGCGTTAAGCAGTTACGGGTTTACCTGCATTTATCCCGACGGCGCATTTTATCTGTTTATGAAAGCGGCGGAAAAGGACGCTAAGGCCTTTTGTGAAAGGGCGAAAAAGCACGAACTTCTCTTTGTGGCAGGGGACGATTTCGGGTATCCTGGTTGGGTGCGTATCGCGTACTGCGTGCAAACGGAACAAATTCAGCGCGCGTTGCCGCTGTTTGAAAAGCTTGCCAAAGAATACGCACTGTAAAAATTGCATAACGGCACTCCGTCTTTTTCAAGGCGGAGTATTTTTTTGTAAAAAAGAGCGAATATTTTGTATAATTGGTTTGTTTTTCGCGCGCGTACTTGATTTTACGGTATAAAAATTATATAATACGTAGTAATTTCAAGCGGAAAGAGGAATACCATGAAAAGAAGATGGGGATTGATAATTGCAAGCTTATTGACGGCACTGACGGCGACGTTTGCGCTTGCCTGCGGTGAAGGGGACGGCAATGGAGAGGACAATGGCGGTGTAACCAACGTGGAACAAACGCCTTTGAAATTGGCTACGCCTGTGGTAGTGGTAAACGGCAATACGGCAACGTGGGAAGCCGTGGAAGGCGCAAGCGAATACGAATATTCGTTGGACGGCGGTATAACCGTTATAAAGACAACGGCACTTTCCGTAGACACCCAGGGGAAGGAAATTATCGTCCGCGCAGTGGGCGACGGCGTGAATACCCGTCACAGTAGTTGGAGCGATGAAGCAACCCAAGGCGGTACGACAATGCCCGACCAAGGCGGCGACAATACGCAAGGTGGCGATGACAATACGCAAGGCGGTACGACAACGCCCGACCAAGGCGGCGGTGACAATACGCAAGGTGGCGGTAGTACCGATAACGAAAATCAAGGCGATGATAACACGCAAGAACATACGTGTGAGGATGTGGACAAAAACCACGTTTGCGACGGCTGTGATAAGCCTATGGGCGAGCACGAAGCGGCGCAAGGTATGCATGATTGCGATTATTGTGGCGAAAAAGTGAGTTCTTGTATCGATAACGATAACAACCACGCCTGCGATATATGCGGAGAGGCGGTATCAAGCTGTTTAGATACGGACAAAAACCACGTTTGTGATATATGCGGGGAAGCCGTAGGGAAGCCGGGTGACGATACGAAAGGGGACGTGATGTTCACGGGGGCGGATAAAACGACGGTGAAAAGTCCTTCTAACGATGTGGCGATAGAAAGCGTTACCGTGCCCATAACGGGTATGCGAGTTTCTACCACGGCGGATTGGTCTACGGTGTACGTTACGCTAACCAAGGACGGAGCACCGCTTACCCAAGCGGATTTTAGCGAGTACCGTTATTTGGACGTAAAAATATACGCCGAGCAGGCAGGCGCGACGTTGCTATTGTTGAATCAACCGGTTGGCACGCTGAAACAAGGCGAAAATACAATTCGGGTAATGACGTGGGACGTATTGATGCAAATGACGGATAGCGCGAGTGTATACGATTTTGAAACGGGCGAAACGTATTTTCAAATTTGGGGCAGCGGACATACGCTTATTTTTGAGGAAATCATCGGGGTAAAGGAAGAGAAAATAAAAGTGCCTAACGGCACGGTGGACAAAAAGGATTCCTCAACGGTGATAAACGCGTGCGAGGGGAATAGCGAAACGAATCCTATCGCGTGGTATTGCGGTACAAACGGTCAAGTATCGGAAGATACCTCTATCGTGAAACAAGGGAGGTCGTCTTATAAAGTTGTGGCAAATGCCAATAATTATATCACGCTGAGTATGCGCCATCAAGACACGTCGCCGCTTACACAGGAAGAATTGCGCTCGTTCGATTATTTGTGCTTGGACGTGTATAACGCCGAAACGGGCGATATTAACCTGTTTATGTATAACGATTTGGCGGCAACGCTTGCTCCTGGTTGGAATACGGTAAAAATACCTTCGGAAAAAGTGAAGGCGCAAATAGAAGAAAGCGAAAACGCTTATCGGCAAAACGGCGGCGGTGTTTTGCAATATGACAGCAGTCATTTCTACTTTGTGGTATATGCGGCGGCAACGTTGTATTTCGATAACGTGGGTGGGGTAAACGAGCGCGCGGTAGATTTGGGCAACGTGTTTATCTTAGGGGATAGTTATTCCACGTTTGAAGAATATATTCCCTATGTTAGCGATGCGGCATGGTATAGAAAGACGCCTGCGTTCGTCACGGACGTAGACAAAGTAACGGAAACGTGGTGGGGGCAGTTGTTAAACGAAACGGATAGCAGTTTGCTTGTCAATGCCAGCTATTCGGGGACGACGATGTGTAACGTAGGATATAATAATCAAGATTCTACGGCGACGTCGTTTACAACAAGACTGCAAAAATATATTGACGACGGCTATTTTGCGAAAAATCAAGTGGATACCTTCTTCGTCTTTGGCGGTACCAACGACGTTTGGGCTAACGCCGATAATAAACGGGACGTGGGCACAGTGAAATATGCCGAGTGGACGAAAGAGGATTTAGGTCAAATTATTCCTGCTTTTTGCTACCTGCTCAACCAAATTAAAACGCAGGTAAAGCCTACTCGTTTGGTATTTGTGCTCAACGATGAACTCGCTTTATGGGACACGAATATCGTAGAGGGGTATAAAACGGCTTGTGCCTATTACGGCGTGGACCTTGTAGAGCTGTCGGGCGTGAGCAAGCAAAGCGGACATCCCGACGAAGTGGGCATGACGAAGATAAAAGACCAAATTATTGCCTATTGTAAGAATAAAAATTCCTAAAATAATAGATAAATACGTTCTTTGCAAGCTTTTGTAAGGAGCGTATTTTCTCTTTCACGAATTGTGAAAATTATGTGAAAGACCTTGACAGTAATTATATTATAGTATATAATTATACAAACGTATTGTCAAAAATTAGGGAAAATCATTTTTTTGATACAATTTTTGATATTTTGATACAAAAACAATGGAGGGGAAAGAATTTATGAAATTCAAAAAACTCGGTAAAGTTTTATTGACGATGGGGTTGGCTGCTTGTCTGTCGTTGTCCATGTTCGCTTGTGGTGGGGGCGATGATACGCAAGGCGGTGGCGGCGGTGCAACCAACGTGGACCAAGTTCCTACTAAATTGACAACGCCCGTGGTGAGCGTAAACGGCAACACGGCAACGTGGGGTGCAGTGGAAGGCGCAACGGAATACGAATATTCGCTTGACGGCGGCGCAACCGTTGTGAAAACGACGGAACTTTCCGTAGATACCCAAGGGAAAGAAATTATTGTCCGCGCAGTGGGCGACGGCGTGAATACCCGTCACAGCAATTGGAGCGGCGAAGCCACCCAAGGCGGCGGTGACAACACGCAAGGCGGCGGTGACAACACGCAAGGTGGCGGTGATAACAC
>JAZRRB010000314.1:0-2386 GCA_045650385.1 Candidatus Scatosoma sp.
TGAAAAAGGATATTACCATCGTTATTGTAACGCACAATATGCAACAAGCAACCCGTATTGCAGACAAAACGGCGTTCTTCCTTTTAGGCGAGCTCGTTGAATTTGGTAATACCGATGATATCTTTACGTCGCCAAAAGATGAACGCACTGAAAGATATATTACGGGTAGATTTGGTTAATACTTGATTTTTTCTAAAAAAAATAGTATAATAAAGGAGTAAAATAAAATGTCGATAAGAAAATTATTTGAAGAAGAGCTTGCTGGATTAAAAACAGAGCTTGTAGAAATGTGCCGTTTAACCGAGCAAATGCTAGATAATGCGATTACGGCGCTTATCAATCGTGATAGAGAGCTTGGGAAAAGCATCGGGCAAATGGATAAGCGCGTAGACGAATATGAGATGGATATCGAAAAACGCTGTATGCGTATTCTTTTGAAACAGCAACCGGTTGCAAAGGATTTTAGAGAAGTATCTACAGCACTTAAAATGATAACGGATATCGAACGCTTTGGAGATCAGGCAAGCGATATCGGGGATTTGGTTTATACGATGCCCGGAGACAAATACATTAAAGAACTTACGCATATTAAGGCGATGGGGAATCTTGCCGTAAAAATGGTTCGTGAAAGCGTAAACTCGTTTATAAATAATAACGAGGCGCTGGCAGACGAAGTGATTAATCTTGACGATGAGATGGACGATTTGTTTTTGACGGTTAAGGAAGAACTTATCGAACTTATTAAAAAAGATGGTAAAAACGGCGATCAAGCCATCGAACTTATGATGGTTGCTAAATATTTAGAAAGAATCGGAGACCACGCTGTAAACGTTTGCGAGTGGACGAAATATAACGAAACAGGAGTACACACGAAAGTCTAATGAAAGAACTTATTTATATCGTTGAAGATGATGAAGGAATACAAGAAGTCTATGAGGGCGCTTTTGAGGACGTTTATGAAACGAAGATTTTTTCAAACGGCGCTGACTTTTTCAAGGTGTTTGAAAAGGAACGCCCTGAACTTGTAATTCTTGATATAATGCTCCCCGATATGGATGGCTACACGATATTAACCAAAATACGTGAAATCGACGAACGTTTGCCGGTAATTTGCGTTAGTGCGAAATCAGATGAAATTAGCTTCGTGAAAGGGCTTAATAAAGGTGCGGACGATTATATGGCGAAACCTTTTTCCGTACTGGAATTGCTCGCAAGGGTGAAAACCAATTTAAGAAGAACAAAGCTTTACGTGACCAATGCAGATGGCTTTACGATTGACAGTAACTTATATAAAGCATTTTATAAAGGTGTTGATTTGGGCTTAACGATAAAAGAGTTTAAGCTTTTGAAACTGCTCATAGGCAAAGCAGGCGTTACGATTGAGCGAGAAGATTTATTTAAGGAAGTGTGGGGTGAGGATTTTATGGGCGAATCCAGAACGCTTGATATGCACATCGCAGCACTTCGGGAAAAGATAAAACAAGCAGGAGGCAAAGACGGTATCGTAACTGTTCGTGGGGTAGGATATCGTTTTGAAAATAAATGAGAAAGAAATTATTTTTTCAATTCTTCGCAATTACGTTTCTTTCCGTAGTTTTAATGTTTGTTTGCGGGATTATCGCAGTCAATTTAAACTCAAAAGAAATGATGCGAGAAAGGCTTGCGGAAGAAACACAATTAGCGTGCGAGCTGGTTAACGAAGAAGGCGACTTTGAAAACTTCGCAAAGTATGAAAACAACAGTGCGTTCCGAGTAACGATTATGGATTTGGATGGAACCGTGCTGTATGAAACCGATACGAAGTCGCCCCTCGAAAGCCACGTTGACCGAGCAGAAGTTAAATACGCATTGGAAGGGAAACCGCAAACGGTAGAAAGATATTCCGAAACGTTTGGCTATAATATGACCTATTATGCTATGAAAACAACGCTCTCTGATAATTCGGAAGTTATCGTTCGTTTGGCGGTTAAAAGTAGCCAAATCACCGAATATTTTAATATAGCGATTCCGATTATGGTTATCGTATTGGTAGTTGCGTTAATTGTTTCATTGATTTTGGCGGAATTGTTCTCAAGAAAGTTTTCTAATAAATTTGTGGAAGTGGGGCAAAGCTTAAGAAGTTTAAATGCAAGCTGTTACGAGCGGATAAAAACGGATTCCAGTGAACCTGAACTGTTCTCTATCCTGAATGAAATTAACGTGTTGAATGAGAATACGCATAATAACATGCAAAGGATTGCCGATGAACAGCAGAAATTGATGTCTGTTTTAGAAAACGTTTCGCAGGGTATTGTTGCAATTGACGAAGATAAAAAGGTATTGATTGCAAATAAAAGTATTTTGGGGCTGTTTTCCGCTGAGCCTAACGTTATAGGGAAAGAGTTTG
>JAZRRB010000315.1:0-1532 GCA_045650385.1 Candidatus Scatosoma sp.
AAGAACTGATACACCGTACCGTCAAATTCGTTCAACCCCTCGGCGGTGTTTTTAACCGCGTGCGAGTGCACGACGTCGAGAAGTACGGCAATACCCATTTCGTGCGCGGTATTGATGAGTTCTTTCAAATCACGGCTATATCCAAAGCGCGAGGATGCGGCGAAAAAGTTGGAAACTTGATATCCAAAAGAACCATAATACGGGTGTTCCATAATCGCCATAATTTGTATCGTGTTATAGCCCAGCTTTTTGATTCTCGGCAACACGTTTTGCGTAAATTCTTTATACGAGCCAACAGCGCCTTTTTCCTGCGCCATACCGATATGGCACTCGTAAATGAACGGTGTTTTTTCGGGCGTAAAATTTTCGTCCGTCCAAGGGAAAGAAGCAAAGGTATCTTCTACTTCTGCACACCATACGTACGTTTGCTTATCTTGTACCACACGCGTAGCGTACGTGGGGATACGACGGAGCATTTTTCCGTCTTTCCAAACGATGGCTTGTATTTTTTGCCCAGCTTTTAAGGCGTCTTTCCCTTTGAGGAATACCTCGAAAACGCCGTTTTCCAGCCTTGTCATTTGGCAAGTCCCTGTATCCCAACCGTTAAAATCGCCCGTGAAGAACATAGCGTCTGCAGCAGGCGCCCACTCTCTATACACCCAACCCTCGCGCGTACGATGAATACCGAAATAATTATGCCCGTTGGCAAAATTCTTGATTTTTCTACCGTTACCAAGCAGTTCTTTTCGTTTCGCGCGGAAAAGTTGCGTGCGCAAATTAAGGTCTTTCGCATGCGGTGTCAACGTAGGATCAATTTCTAAAATTTTATTTTTTACAACCTTGCTCATGATAAGCCTCCGTCCTGCTTAATTATAACATAGTTTACCAAATATTGTCAATAGGGCCCTGCAATTTCTTCTATGAAGAATTTTCGGAAGTAGATACAGTTTGGCTTTTCGTCACATATTCTAAACGAGCCTCGCGTATAATAATTTTATGAAAAAAGCAAAACCTTATATCTTTTCCATCTTACTTGCGTTAACCGTTGGCGGTTTGTCCGCTTTGTCCATTGCCAATAATATGAATATTTACGACAAAATCACGCCGCCGCCCTTAGCCCCGCCAGGCTGGCTTTTCCCCGTCGTTTGGACGATATTATTTATCTTAATGGGCATTAGCGCGGCAATGATTTACACGAGCAGTTCCACAAAAAAAGACGACGCGCTCTTTGTCTACGCCGTCAGTCTTGTACTCAATTTTTCGTGGAGCATATTTTTCTTTAATATGCAATCTTTTATCGTGTCTTTTATCATCCTTATCGCGCTTTTGCTTTCGATTATCGTCACCATTATCTATTATTATAAAATCGACAAAGTAGCCGCGCTTTTACAAATACCCTACCTTGTTTGGGTAACGTTTGCAGGGTATCTCAATCTTGCCATTGCGATTTTGAATTAAGTGGAGATAAAGGCATTTTGGCTACGGCAACGCTTCTTCTCTCCCACCCTCAAATCCCTTCGTGTAGTCGGCTC
>JAZRRB010000316.1:0-2192 GCA_045650385.1 Candidatus Scatosoma sp.
TCCGACGCTCCTTCCCACTTCGACCCTCGTCAATACCTTGGCGACGCACGCGCGATGATGAAGGAAATGGTAAAACACAAGATTGTCAACGTGCTTGGCTCTGCTGGCAAAGCGTTTTAATTGAAAAGCATAAACGGCTCGGTTATCGAGCCGTTTTTTTGTTTGTTTTTATCCAATTATTTCTTTCCTTAATAATTCTCTCTCCTCATAAAACCAATTTTTTAATAATGTGTATACGTTGTCGGAATACTCTCCAAAATACAAATCCTCTATATTATTGATATTTTGCAAAATTCCCTCAGGTAAGGTGGAATACATTTTCTTGCTTGCTTCTATCATTTGCAAGGCGTTTTCTCTATAATCCCCTTTCCATTTTAACATGTCAGCCGCAATAGATATATTGTTTAATAACGTTTCTTTTCGTTTCTTTCCCTTGAAGGCTTTTACAAAATGCATACGCAAACTTTGTTGTACCGCATCCAACAAGCGATACCGCGCCCCAAGCAAAACATCGTCTTTACAAATTGGAAAATCAATTTCAAACGATTGATATTCTTTTATGATACCACTCATAACGCGTACCCCTGCTTTTTTCTTAATTATAGCATAGTTTTTTGAAAATTACAAGTCAACTACCACAAATATTTACTTTTTGATTGTATTATTTTTCTATTCGACTTGCGATAAAATAATATTGTGAACTGTAATAAGGGTGGGTGTTGATTTATGGATATAAAACAAAAAATCAATAAATTAAGAAAAGAACGCGGTTGGAGTTTATTTCGCCTCGCAAAAGAATCTGGAATTTATCCAACAACTGTATATAATTGGTATAATAGCACAAATGCAACGCCTACAAGAGAAAAAATAGAAGATTTGTGCGCCGCTTTTGGTATTTCTGTCGCTAGCTTTTATTCCGACGTAGAAACGGATAATTTATCGGCAATGGAAATGGAGCTTTTAGAGGCGTTCCGTCAAATTCCCGACAAGAAAAAAGACGTAGCGATTGCGACGTTAAAAGCGATGTGCGAATAACAAAGCAAGGAACGAGAATTTTCGTTCCTCTTTTTTGGTTTTGGGTAAATAATTTTCGTAATGTACGCTCAAAATTATTGACGAAAGAGAAAAAGTATGCTAAAATATTATTTGGACAAGAGCGGATTGTTCGTTTCCGTTTGTCTAAATATATCGTATTAAATAAATTAATCATTTTTTTTGGAGGATCTCTATTATGGCAAACGTAAAAGTTGCAATCAACGGTTTCGGCCGTATCGGTCGTCTTGCGTTCAGACAAATGTTCGGCGCAGAAGGTTATGACGTAGTCGCTATCAACGACCTTACCAGCCCTTCCATGCTCGCTCACCTTTTGAAGTATGACACGGCTCAAGGTAGATACGCGCTTGCGGAAACGGTTTCCGCTGACGACGAAGCAGGTACGATCACCGTTAACGGCAAAACGATCAGAATTTATGCAGAAAAAGACGCTGCTAACTGCCCTTGGGCTGCTAACGACGTAGACGTAGTGCTTGAATGCACCGGTTTCTACACGTCCAAAGCGAAGTCCGAAGCGCACATCAAAGCTGGCGCTAAGAAAGTTGTTATCTCCGCTCCTGCTGGTAACGACCTTCCTACCATCGTTTACAGCGTAAACGAAAAGACGCTTACGAAGGCTGACACCATCATCTCCGCAGCGTCCTGTACGACCAACTGCCTTGCTCCTATGGCAAACACGCTTAACAAGCTTTCCAAGATTAAGAAAGGCTACATGACCACGATCCACGCTTACACGGGCGATCAAATGGTTCTTGACGGACCTCATAGAAAGGGCGACCTTCGTCGTGCAAGAGCGGCTGCTGTGAACATCGTTCCCAACTCCACGGGTGCAGCTAAGGCGATCGGTCTTGTTATCCCTGAACTTAACGGCGTTCTTGACGGTTGCGCACAACGCGTTCCCGTTCCCACCGGTTCGCTTACCCAACTCGTAGCTATCTGCGAAGGCGAAATCGATGCAGCTACGGTTAACTCCGCAATGAAGGCTGCTGCATCCGCATCCTTTGGCTACACCGAGGAAGAGCTCGTTTCCTCCGACATCATCGGTATCACCTACGGTTCGTTGTTCGATGCAACGCAGACGAAGTGCATGCCCATGGGCGACGGCAACACCCTTGTTAAGGTTGTTTCCTGGTACGACA
>JAZRRB010000317.1:0-3417 GCA_045650385.1 Candidatus Scatosoma sp.
CAAGGCGGTGGCAGTACGGAGGGCGGAGATAACACGCAAGGTGGTGAAGAAACGATTGATAATGCGTACGTTATTTACGTAAAAGACGAAGATGGCAACTTAATTGTTGGTGTGCAAATCGGTATGTGTGGTTACAATAAAGCAACAGGAGAGAAAACCAATGTCTATATGCCGAAAATAACGGACGCCGAGGGCAAAGTATCGTTTAACGAAAGTAATATTCTTGAGGGTGTGTACACGTTAAATACCGACCTTTGGGAAAGCTACACGGCGAAAGAAATGTATATCTTTGAAGATTACGGTGTGTATACTGTTATTTTGGAAAGTAACAATGAAACGCCTGAAGGTGATAATACCGAGGGTGATACAACCATAGGTGGCGTTATCACGGACGAAACGATTCCTGCTAATAAGGTATACCGTCTTGGCGACGTTATGTATGATTTTACTCTCGCCGATTGCAACGGAATAACGCATAAACTCTCGGAAACGTTGAAAGCGAAGAAAATGGTGGTACTCAATTTTTGGGCAACATGGTGCGGACCTTGTCAGGCGGAATGTCCTGCTATGGAAGCAGCATATAAACAGTACGATTCGGATGTGGAGATTTTTGCGGTAAGCGTTTGGGATGATAATACGCAAAATGCGGTGGCGAATTATAAAGCGGACAATGGTTTGACGTTTCCTATGTTTGGCGAACCTGAGGCCTCCAAAATTAATACGCATTTTGACACGAGTAGCGGTATTCCTATGACGGTGGTTATCGACAGATACGGCATTGTATCATATATTCATACAGGCTGTATGGTAAACGTTTCCGATTGGACGAATTTATTTGATTATTTTATTGCTGACGATTATGTTCCTTCGGAAGACGGATATGAGGAAGAAGAGGAAGAAATTATTATTCCAGATGCGCCCGATTTAGAAGAAGTAAAAACTGTTTTTTCAGGCGCGGGCAGTCCGTTTGAATATTCTTGGGATAATGAAATTCCCTTTTGGCCTTGGCTAATAGAAGAAAATAATAGTGAAACGTATCTTGCTGCTTCCAATAAAGGTGTTGACGATACTTGGTGTACTTTGAATATTGATTTCACCGCGCAGGCAAACACCGTCCTTGCGTTTGATTATTCCATTTGTACGGAAATAAACGCAGACTATCTTTACGTTTTGATAGATGGTACCGTTATCCATCAGCTTTCTGGCTGGCAAACGGCGTGGACGACTTGCTACGCTTATGTGTTTGAACAAGAACAAGCAGGCGAACATAGACTTTCGCTTATCTATTGGAAAGATGAAAGTGAGTCGGCTACTGACGACGTATTCGTGAAGAATTTGCGTTTCATTAGCAAGTCAGAATTGCCTACCGAAGATTTGGATTTGAATATTGTACGCCATGCGGCAACTGATTGGAATAATCCTGACCTTTATTACAATGCAAAAACAACCAAATTTGCCAATTACGCAAACGTAAAATTGGGCGCGGACGGATACTATCACGTTATCCCCGAAAACGCAGGCGAGGATTACGCCGTTAACCTCGAAACTGACCCTATCCTTTTTGCTAATATTATAGGTAGTACACATTGGAATAAATATAATTTATGGGAACTTGCCTATAACAGTCTCCTTGTATATAATGGCGAGGATTTAGTAGAAAGAGCAGAGCCGTTTGCTTGGGCGGCAATGAATGCGGAAAGAATTCAATACGTGCCTGTAACCGCTGAATTAAAAGAACTTTTGGATATTATTGCACAGTTAGATACCGTGATAGGACAAGAGAAAGACCAAAACGATGATGATTCTCGCGTAAACTATTTTGACGAAAATTGTCATTTGTCTTATTATGAAAACGAGTGGCTAGAAATGTGCTTGTATTTTGACCACTACGGCGATACACCCCCGATTGGCGATACTACCATTGGTATTACGTTTGAAGGGGCAATTGAAATTTTTGAAGGTGAAAACTATATCGATTGTTTCAAATCGATTGTTGATGATATAGGTGTTGGTATCAAGCATAAATTCACCCCGACGAAATCGGGCGTATATCACTTCTATTCCACGTTTGATGAAACGTATTTTGATGTTTCAGAACAATACAATCCGCAAATGGTACTTATAGATAGTGACAAACAAACGATACTTGCAGAAAACGACGATTTCTTAATTCACCATACGGGCAACCCTGAAAACTTCGATATCAAGTTCTATTTGGAAGCGGGCGAAACGTATTATTGTTTGTTGTCTTTATTCCTTAATGCAACGGGCGAATTTGATATGAATATCGATTTTCTTGGTACGTATTACGAAAACCTAACAAATTGTGCAATTGGACCATTTGATATGGTTGAAGAAACGGAAGAAACATACGTACCTGATGCAAAAAATGTGCTTTATGACGAAGAAAACGACGTTTATCGCGTGGCAAATGAAAACGGCGTGTTCCTTGGCGATATCTACGCTGGATTGGACGATAAAGTGTATTGGGATTTAACCAACTCCACCTTCCTCTTCCCCTTCAATTCGTTGGATTCCTTTATCAATACGTATAAGGATTATCAATTAGAAAAACGTCTTTTCTATCTCGACGATGAAAACGGCGAAAAGAAGGATTATTCCGAAATCATGGAGAAGTACCTTTTCATGGCTTCCCTCAACAGTGAAGAATTAAACGGAAAAATTGCCGTCAATGCGGAATTGATGCATATTATGTTGGAACTTACCAAAAAGCACGACGGTTTTGACGGTGTGGAAAATTCTTGGCAAATGATGTGCTACTACTATCAACCTATCGGCAATCAATAATTTATTAACCGAGCGAAAGTGTCTTTTCGCTCGGCTATATTTTTGCAATAAAAAGAGTTGGGCTGTTTTTAATTCAAGCGCGTATAAAACGCTTGACTTTTTCGTAGAAAAAGAGTACACTCTTTCTTGATATTCACTTTCAAGGAGAAAGATTATGGCAAACGTAATGGATACGCTTCGCGCGAGAGGGTTTGTAAAACAAACGGTTTACGAGGACGAATTGTATGAAAAACTCGGCAAGGAAAGCGTTCCTTTTTATATCGGTTTCGACCCCACGGCAGATTCTTTGCACGTAGGGCACTTTATGCAGCTTATCGCTATGTCGCACATGCAAAAGGCAGGGCACAAACCTGTTATTTTGATTGGCGGCGGTACGGCGATGATTGGCGACCCGTCGGGCAGAACGGATATGCGTTCGATGATGACGAAGGAAACAATTCGTCACAACGTAGAGTGCTTCAAAAAGCAAATGTCCCGTTTCGTTAGTTTTGAGGGCGAAAACGCGGCGATTATCGTGGATAACGGCGATTGGTTGTTAGACCTCAATTATATCGATTTCTTGCGTGAAATCGGCGCGCATTTCTCGGTAAATAGAATGCTCACCGCAGA
>JAZRRB010000318.1:0-4696 GCA_045650385.1 Candidatus Scatosoma sp.
AAGACCGCTTGGCCTCCGACTTCAAATCGCGCGGGCAAAAAATCCCTTCGCTTTTAAGGTATGCTTTTCACCGAAACGGTCTTGATATACCACCGTAACCTTCATAGGACGGGAAACTTGCCCCATCTTTCCACGCACGGAAAGACAGCCCTCCCAACCGTTTTGTTCCCCTTTCGAAGAAAGGATTACGGGGTTGATGAACTCGAAATATCCCTCTTCCACGTCCACGACGACCACACGGCGTAAAATACCCACCTGCGGCGCGGCAAGACCTGCGCCCTTTTCCTTTTTCACCGTATCTTTCATATCGTCTAAAAGTTTCCAAAGCGATTCGTCAAACGTTTCCACAGGGAAACATTTTTGTCTTAACACGTCGTCGCCTACTTGTACAACTTCTCTAATTGCCATATTATCTTCTCCTTTATTTACAGCGGCGGCTTGCCACTAACTCAAATTGACGGGGTTTTCTTCCACGCTTACCAGCACGTCTTTTGTCCTTGCCTGTGCGCAAGCCTCGTAAATATCGGGGAGTACCCCCGTATCGCTAAGCCGCATCAATACTTGATATCTATGCTTGTTTTGTATCCGTTTTATCGGGGAACGCATTTTATTGAAAAATAGAAATTTTTCAGGATTATCCGTATACAGTTTTTCAAGCGCAAAGTATACTTCTTTGAGCGCTTCCACCGTCTTTTTATCATCCTCGCCCGTAACAAGTACCCGAACGATTTTGGAAAAAGGCGGAAACATCATCGCCGCGCGCAGGGAAATCTCGTTTTTGTAAAAGCCCTCGTAATCGTACGACGTCGCAAAGCGCAATACCTCGTTTTCGGGGTCGAACGTTTGCAATACCACTTTCCCTTTTTCTTCCGCTCTGCCGCTGCGCCCTGCCACCTGCGTCAAAAGTTGAAAGGTCCTTTCGCTGCTCCTATAATCGGAGAAATGCAAACTCATATCCGCGTCCAAAATCCCCACGAGGGTAACGGAAGGGAAATCGTGTCCCTTGGCAATCATTTGCGTGCCTACGAGGATATCCGCTTTTTTCTCGGCAAACGCTTTTAAGATTTTATAATGCCCCTCTTTGCCGCTCGTCGTGTCGTTATCCATACGCAAGATACGCGCAGACGGATACAATTTTTGCAACTCCGCGACAATACGTTGTGTACCCGTACCCGCGTAGGTCAATTTCTTCCCACCGCAATCGGGACAAGAGGAAAGCATCGAATAGCGCATACCGCAATAATGACATTTGAGCGTATCTTCGTCCCTATGATAAGTGAGCGAAACGTCACAATGTTCGCACTTGGCCACGTAGCCGCACTCCTTACAAATCACCGTTTGGGAATACCCTCTACGGTTCAAAAAGAGTATCGCTTGTTTGTCCGTGGCAAGGCATTTTTCTATCTCTTCTTTCAGCGCGGTGGAAAAGGAAGAATTATTCCCTCTTCTTACCTCTCTTCGCATATCCGAAATGATAATTTCGGGCAAAGGACGCTTGTTGATACGCTTTTCTAAACGGATAAGCGAAAATTCTCCGTCCTTGGCTTTTTTATACGTTTCCACCGACGGCGTCGCACTACCCAAAACCAGCTTACAACCATTTTTCTTCGCGCGAAGCAATGCCACGTCAAACGTGTTATAACGGGGTGCGGATTCGCTGGAATAGCTGGAATCGTGTTCCTCGTCGATAATGATTACGCCGATATTTTCCATAGGCGCAAAAATCGCGCTTCTTGCCCCGATCGCAATTTTCGCCTCGCCTGTGCGAAGCCGCCACCACTCGTCAAAGCGTTCCCCTGCGGAAAGTCCGCTATGCAATATCGCGGCGTTTTTCCCAAACCGCGCGCGAAGCTGAGAAAGCATTTGCGGCGTCAAGGAAATTTCCGGCACAAGAAAAATCGAGCCTTGTCCTTTTTGCAAACACTCGGCAATCAGCGTCAAATAAATTTCCGTTTTACCGCTGCCCGTAACGCCGTGCAAAAGCTGTACCGTGCAGCTGTCCGTTTTTATCGTTTCCACCGCGCGCTGTTGATCGTCCGTCAAAACACGCTGTACGCGTTCGCCCTCGACGCTCTTGTACGGATCACGCAAAATTTGTTCTTTCGTGATTTTTACGTACCCTTTTTTCTCCAAACCACTGATACCGCCGGGGAAAAGGGTATTTAGATACGCGCAATCGGTTTTTCCGTTATCCTCTAAATATTCCGCCGCGCCCAACTGATTTTTCGCCGTTTTGGAAAGTTTCATATCCGCAAGCGAAACCGTTAATTGGGCATAATTTCGAAAAAGTTCCCGCACCTTGCCCGTACGCATTTCCGTGGGCAAAAACAAACGGAGCGTCAACGCCTTGGGCACGCGGTAGCACGCCGTCAATTTTTCCGCAAGCGATAAACACTCGCTATTTAATGCAGGCAACTCGTCCGTGGTAGGCAAAATTTTCTTTAATTTTTCTATCGGGTAATCGGACGTTTCCTTTAAGCGCATGACAAAGCCGGTGACGGTTTTACCGCCAAAGGGCGCGCGAACACGGCTGCCGACGATGGTATTTTCGTCGCAGAGATAATCGAATATTCTGTCCGTTTCACTCGCCGCGATGTCGACGATGACTTCCGCTATCATACGCTTTTGCCCCCCAATTAGAGAGAAAATTGCCCTACCTTACGCAGGGCAATTTTTATTAGTCTTTCGCAATTACCACTTTGCCGTCTGCAATATCTTTGCATGCGGAAAGCAATTCTTTGTCCTTACCCATCGAATCGGTAATACCTGCGTTCTTTTCCGTTTCGATGATTTGGCGCGCGCGTTTCGCCGCAATCGTGCAAAGCGCGTAACGGCTGATAGGTTCTTCCTCCGTGCCAAGTTTTCTGATCATTACGTCTACAGAAGGTTCGTTAATCATATTGTTATACACTCCTTTTTTTGTGTTTGATTTTTTATTTTTTCGATACGCCGTTATCAATGATATCGGATACATCGGCAATCGCCTTTTCCAAATCATCGTTGACAACAACGTAATCGTATTTATCTTTTTGCGACAACTCGTACGAAATTCTTTCCATACGGTTTTCAATCTCCTCGTCCGTCTCCGTGCCCCGTCCCGTCAAACGGCGTTTCAGCTCTTCCAAAGACGGCGGCGCAATCATCACGAGAATACTTTCAGGGAACGCCTTTTTTGCATTGAGCGCACCCACCACGTCGATTTCCAAGATAACGTGCTTTTCTTTCAGTTTTTCTCTCACGAACGATTTGGGCGTGCCGTAATAGTTCCCGAAATGCTCGTCGTATTCCAAGAAATCGTTTTCACTTATACGGCGGATAAATTCTTCCTTAGTCAAAAAGTAATACTCTCTGCCGTTGATTTCGCCCTCTCTCGGCGCGCGCGTCGTGCAGGAAACCGATTCCACAACGTCCTCTCTACGCTTTATCAGCGTTTTGACAATCGTGCCTTTTCCTACCCCCGACGGGCCGCTTACTACGATAAGTTTTCCTTTCATATTCTCTCTCGTCTTATTCGATATTTTGTACTTGTTCGCGGATTTTTTCAATCTCGTTTTTCAGCGCTAAGCCAAGCTTTGTAATCGTTACGTCGTTGCTTTTAGAACAAGTTGTGTTCGCCTCGCGGTTGAACTCCTGCACCAAAAAGTCGAGTTTTCTTCCCACGACGCCCTCTTTGCAAATCTCTCTAAACTGTGCGATATGCGAACGCAAACGGGTGAGTTCCTCGTCAATATTGCTCTTGTCGGCAAACACCGCCACCTCGGTGAGGATTCTCCCCTCGTCGATATTCGCGCCGTCCAAATACTCTTTCACTCTTGCAAAAATTTTGTCTTTATGTTCTTGTGCAATTTTCGGCGCGCGCTGTTCAATTTGCCCCACGAGCGTTTCAATGGTATCCACACGCGAAAGCATATCTTCTTGCAATTTCTCCCCTTCGACAAGGCGCATTGCATTGAGGTTTTCAAGCGCTTGTTCCAGCGCCGTATGTAACGCGTTTACCAGCGTTTCGTCCAAAGTTTGCACGTCGTCTTGTTTCAAAACGTCGGGATAGCGGAGCACGGAAGAAAGCGTGATATCGTCCGTCAAATCGGGGAACGCCGCTTTCATTTGTTTTGCCGCGGCCACGTAGGAAGTTGCCACCGCCATATCGATAGAAAGCGCCGTGTCCTTTTCGCGTTTGTCCTTAAAGGATACGAACAAATCCACGTGTCCTCTCGTCATCTTTTCGCGCACTTTTCCGCGGATAATTTCTTCGTATGCAGCGAATATTCTCGGTGCTTTTACGGTAACGTCCAAATAACGGTTGTTCACCGTTTTCATCTCGCAAGTCAGCTCTACGCCGCCCTCTTCATACGTACCTTTGCCGTAGCCCGTCATACTCCACATACTTACTTTACCTCTTGCGCCAATTCTATGCCCATTGTATAAGCTACACTATTATAACAAATAAAATTAAAAATTTCAAGTGGTATTGCCCGTTCTTTTCCCCCTTTTTGTATTTTTTTAATAAAAAAATAACTCGCGCGCGTATCATCTACGCGCGCGAGGGTATTAGATTTATGCGTATCTACCTACCACATGCGTTTTAGTCGCATAACTTTTTATATCTTCTACTGTTAAATTACGTCCACCATATTCAGACCCATCACTAAAATAAACACTATACACATATATATCCAAAGATTTACCTGCACTATAC
>JAZRRB010000319.1:0-2181 GCA_045650385.1 Candidatus Scatosoma sp.
CGCTAATATTATGATATAGCCGCACCGTCGTCGCATCTATATTCTTGATGCTGCGAAGGTTGATAATATACGCGCGCCCAACGCTAATAAATCCACCCGTATTCATCAGTATTTCATGTAATTCAGCAACGGTCATACGAACGCGAATTTGCTTTCCGTTTTCAAGGGTAACGTACTGATAATGCCCATGCGCTTCCGAGTACGTAATATGCACGGCGTTCACGTTTTCCACTCCGCTTTCCGTTTTCAGCTTTATCAGCTTTTCCATCGCCTTTTCCGCCTTTGCAAGAGCAACGTCCATCGCCTCGTAAAATTTGTCGAGGTTAAGCGGTTTTAATAAATAACGAAGCGTATCCGTTTCAAAGCTTTCGGGGGCATGTTCGATAGAAGTGGTTAAAAAAATAATCGGGCTTTCGACGCTTAATTTGCGAATGGATTTTGCAAGAGCGGTCCCTAAATCGTTTCCTATGTAAACATCCAAAACAAAAGCGTCAAAAGCTGCACCGTCTTCAATCGCACTTATTAGCGACGGGGCGGTGGAAAAACAGACGCTCTCAATATTACGCCCTGTTTTTTCAGCATATTGCTTGATATATAACGAAACTTCATCAAGTATTTTTTGTTCGTCATCGCATAATGCAATTCGCAACATTTTCTCCTCCGTCCCCTGTATTTTGTCGATTGTGAAAGTAAAATCTTGTCGGTATTGTATCACATCTTTTCTCATTTTGCAACAATTTTTTAATATTGTAAGCCAATAATATCACAAAAAAATATAAAACGACCTGCAAAAGTAGAGGTGAATGCTTTTAACGTGTGTTTCTTGTTATTCTTAATCGTTATTGCTACTTTTTTTATTGGCTCTGTCACATCACTTGGTTGATTTTTGACGGAAAAATTCTGCGAAATACTTCGTGTTTTACTCAGTTACAGACCACTGAGGGTAAGGTAACAAAGATAAAAAGAACACGATTTAGAATGGCAAATTTCCCATCATGCTTCGTTGAAGCTCTTGTTAAAACTATTGTTTTGACGGCGAACTTCGCCTCGCCTGAGCGAAAAATTTACCTATTCTAAATTTGTTCCAACCTCCAAGCAGCGCATTTTCGATGGATTTTATGCGCAGAGGAGGCAACAATACCGACGTATTGTAACGACGATAAGCGTTAAAGGCGCGAAAAGGCGCGCTTTGAGGCGTGTTCTTTTTATCTTTGTTACCTTATGCTCCTTCGCAAAACGCTCGTCTTTCTTGTATTTTTCTCGTCAATTCGCTGAAAATAAATTTCAGCTAAAATCAACCATTCTCTGTGACATAGCCATTGTTTTTAGCTTTAGATTAAATGATTTTTCCCAAAATCGTGGTGAGGGGGTTTTGGTTGTACAAATAATATACGAGCTCCGTTTCCGCAAACACCGAGGTGATGTCGCCTAAGGGGAACATAGTAAGAAAAGCAAGCAGTGCGCATAAAACTACAACGCCCTCTACAACGCCTACTGCGAAGCCTAACAGCTTATCAATCGCCTTGATGAGCGAGATTTTCTCCACGATGGAGTTGATGATTTTTCTAAGGAATCTAAGCAGGAGCTTGGTGATAAGGAAGAGCGCAAACCAAGCGGCGAGCGTAGCGGAAAGCTTACCTACCGTTTGTCCAACGGCAACGGCGAGCGTTACACCGTCAGGCAGGATTTGTCCCTTGAAATTATCAATAACGATCTCGATTAAAAATTCGGGGATTTTATCGCCGAGTTCTTGACGGACGATTTCCTCCGAGAAGGTCAAATTAAAAATTTCAGATTCCGAAAGTGCCTCGATTGCGGCGGTGGTTACCGATTCTTGTAACCCAAAGAAGCCGTCCGTCGTTTCTACGACTACGTTGACGAATAAAAATGCCACGCCCAACGAAACGACGACGGTGAGTAAACCGAACACGCAGTTAATAAAGCCCTTTTTCATACACGAAAGCGCCGAAATTAAAACGATAAGTAGAGCGGCGATATCGACAATATTCGCTAAATCCATAGTGTTTCTCCTTATAATCTCCAAGACAACCGCAGGGTTGTCTTTTTTGGTTAGTTCGTTTTTTTTATACTATAACCTGACGAGAGTTGAACCCGTTAGGTTTTGACGGTGGAAAAGTTTGTAAACCTGCAAGTTTTTCGTTTGAAATACTTGGGTATGTC
>JAZRRB010000320.1:0-2503 GCA_045650385.1 Candidatus Scatosoma sp.
GCCTCCGACTTGGGGCGGGTTTACTTCGGATGAAGTAACGGTAAAAATCGTTTCTGGCGCGTTTATGAAAGCATCGGGGCAAATGATCATTAAATCTTTTGGCGATTATAATTTGGCAGAAGATATCGAAGATACGGTTGCACCGAAGATTATGCTTGACTATACAACGGGGGCAAAGCTTCCTAATGCAAAGGTGGGTGCAGAATTTCCCATCATTCCTTTCACGGTAAAAGATGAGCTGGATTCTAATGTAAAGACGAATGTTTACGTGTATTATCTTGCTCCCAACGGAAAGAGAATCAACGTTAGCCACAACGGCAGCAGTTTCTTTGTAAACTATGAAGGGGACTACGAAATCGTATACCGTGCGGAAGATTATTCGGGCAATCAATCGGAAGAAAAGATAGTTATTACCGCTTATGCAAAGGCAGTGCAAATCTTCATTGCTTTGGACGAATCGGAAGTAACGTTGGACGTATATAATAAGATATCCGTTAAGGAAGCGGCAGACGTAAAAGTATTCGGCGGCTACGGTGATTTGCGTGTTGAACGCTCTGTTTATAGCCCTAAGGGCGCGCTTTTGGATATCAAAGATGAGTTGCTTTTGACCGAATTGGGCGATTATAAAATTGTCTATAAAGCGACGGACTATCTTAAGCAGGTGGAATACGGTATCATTACTGTACATTCGACTGCGGTAGAAAGGCCGACGTTTATTGAAGCGCCTGATTTTGACAAGGTGCTGATTAAAGGCTTTAAATATGCCTTGACGCAACCTTTCGCGATTGAAGTGGTAGATGGCAAAGTGGTAGAAGTGCCTTGCAAGGCGTACGTAAACGGCATTTTGATGAATGGTGACTTTACGGCAGACGGTTCCTTAGTGGAGATTAAATACGTTGCGGAAGGTGCAACCGGCACGTCCGAATGGTCGGTGAGTGTACCCGTTGTAGATACCGAAAACGGTAAATATCAAAGCAGATATTTCTTGACGGAAGGCGACATTTCGGTGACGGATGAAGCGGACAGTGTAAAATTTGCATTCACTGGCGATTCGAAAGTGGAATTTATTAAAGAATTGTATGCTCGTGGGTTCACATTCAACTTCACTTACGACAGCGCAATGGCAAACTTTACGTCGATGAACATTGTTTTGACAAATGCGCAAAACAAGGATTTAACTGTAACGTTTGCGTTTAAGTATGACGCAGCCATCAACGGTTGGACGATGCAGGTAAACGGCAACGGTTCGAAAGTGAGCTTCGCCGTCAGTAAATCCATCTTTGGCTTTACGATGTCGGCAAACGGTTTAAGCGTTATGGACAGCAGCGGTAATCCTATCGCAACGGTGAAGAAGTATGACAATGGCGAATCGTTTAACGGTTTCTCTGATACGTTGTATTTTGGCATGGAATTTATCGGTGTTTCGGACAGTTCCTGCATTCAGCTTACCAAGATTTGCAACCAGCCTTTTGGTTATGGCAAAGGCGGTATTGATAAAGCAAAGGACGACATTAAGCCGGTTATCTTCTTGAATGGGGAATTTGCACTCCGTCAAGATTTGAACAGCAAAGCAAAAATCCCTACGGCGATCGCTTACGACGTACTTGGTCAAATTAGCACGTTTACCATTACGGTAAAGGATGCAAACGGCAGCGTGTTGGCTAGCGGTTCGGCAACCGAACCGATGGACTGGTTGCTTGATAAAGCAGGTAGCTATGAAGTTGTTTACTATGCAAAGGATTCTAACGGTAAATATGCAGAATTGATGTATATGCTGTCTGTATATGATGAAACGGCACCTACGCTGACCATAACCGATTCGTTGAAAGAGGTATACAAAGTGGGCGATAAGGTTGCAATTCCTTCATATTCAGCAAAAGATAATGGCGATAACTGCTATATTCAGGTAGAATTGATTTTGCCGAACAATGAATTGAGATTGTTGCATTACAGTGAAAACGGTGAAGTAACGTCGTTGTTGGATGCGGATAATACTTTATATAACAGTAGCTTTAAGGTAGACGAAAATACCTTTGTTGTAGAAGATGCTGGTCTTTATACGCTTCGTTTCTTGGCTTACGATGAATATTACAATACCGTATCCTATGAAATGCGCTTTAACGTAGTAAAATAAGGAGGGGAGAAGATGTTTACGAAAAAGAAAATATTTCGCAGTCTTGCATTGATTTTATGCGGTGCAATAATTCTCCCTTGCGTTGCTTGCCGTGAGAATCAGGGCGAAAACTCTAGCGAATCGCAGCAGGAACAAAGACCTCAGGCGACGGTTATTGCAGGGGAATATCTCTATAAGGATGGCGTTAGCGAATACAGCGTCGTGGTTCGTGATGATGCAAATTATTACGAAACGATGGCGGCAACCGAATTGGTAAACAACCTGAAGCTTGCGACGGGAAACAGCATTCGTGTGATCACGGATGACAATTTCCAAGGTGACGGCTGTGTTATTTCCCTTGGACATACCAGCCTTTGGGATAAGAAAGTA
>JAZRRB010000321.1:0-5074 GCA_045650385.1 Candidatus Scatosoma sp.
GTACCGGGTTTAGCGATAACTTGACCCTTTTGGATATCCGTTCTGTTGATACCACGGAGCAACGCACCTACGTTGTCACCAGCTTGCGCTTCGTCAAGCATCTTGTGGAACATTTCAAGACCGGTAAGAACCGTGCCAACGGGTTTGTCAACCAAACCAACAACTTCAGCGGGATCACCAACGTGAGCAACACCACGTTCTACACGACCGGTAGCAACCGTACCACGACCAGAAATCGTGAATACGTCTTCTACGGGAAGAAGGAAGGGTTTGGAATCTTCACGAGCAGGCGTAGGGATATAGCTGTCAACAGCATCCATAAGTACAAGGATGGGCTTAACAGCAGGATCAGCGATGATATCAGCAGCGGGCTTATCGGAAGATGCACATTCCAATGCCTTCAATGCGGAACCACGGATAACGGGGATATCGTCGCCAGGGAAGTCGTAGGAGGACAACAAATCTCTGATGTCCATTTCAACGAGTTCAAGAAGTTCTTCGTCGTCTACAAGGTCGCATTTGTTCATGAATACAACGATGTAAGGAACGCCTACTTGACGAGCAAGAAGGATGTGTTCACGCGTTTGGGGCATGGGACCGTCCGTAGCAGCGCAAACAAGGATAGCGCCGTCCATTTGTGCAGCACCCGTGATCATGTTTTTAACATAGTCAGCGTGGCCCGGGCAGTCTACGTGAGCGTAGTGACGGGAATCCGTTTGATATTCAACGTGTGCGGTATTAATTGTAATACCACGTGCTCTTTCTTCAGGCGCTTTATCGATTTCGTCATACTTCATCTTTTGCGCACCACCGCGAGCTGCCATAACCATCGTGATAGCTGCGGTCAAAGTCGTTTTACCGTGGTCAACGTGGCCAATCGTACCAATGTTAACGTGGGGTTTGCTTCTGTCAAATTTAGCTTTAGCCATTTTAAAATCCTCCGATTTTTCTATAATATTTTTTTTATTTTAAAAATGATAACCTATCCGTTGACTCGGACGCAGCTACCTATCATTTTTACAAATGACAAAACGATAAAATACCGTGCCCTATATTGGACAATCATATTATATCGTAAATTCCAAAATTTATCAAATGTTTTACGGCTATTTTCGTAAAATTTTTAATAAATTTCTCGCATTTCCCGTCTTTTCTCGACGGGAAATACGCTTTTTCTACTTTTAGTCCTTCTTACCGCGTTTTTCGATAATTTCCTTCGAAATGCTGGAAGGTACTTCGCTGTAATGGTCGAACTGCATCGTGAATTGACCACGGCCTTGCGTTCTCGAACGGAGTTCCGTTGCATAACCGAACATTTCGGAAAGAGGAATTTCCGCGTCGATAATCTTCGCACCGTTTCTATCATCCGTACCAAGAATCGTACCGCGACGGCCGGAAACGTTACCCATCAAGTCGCCAAAGTAATCTTCGGGCGTGATGATTTGCACTTTCATGATCGGTTCGAGAAGGACAGCGCCTGCCTTTTCCATACCGTTCTTGAAGCCCATCGAACCAGCGATTTTGAACGCCATTTCGGACGAGTCGACTTCGTGATACGAACCATCGTATACAACGATTTTGAAGTCCACGATTTCGTAGCCAGCAAGGAAGCCGTTCTTCGCAGCTTCTTGGATACCTTTATCGATTGCAGGGATATATTCCTTAGGAATCGAACCGCCAACCGTTTGATCTTCAAACGCGTAGCCTGCGCCCGGTTCTTGGGGAATAAGACGAATCTTACAGTGGCCGTATTGACCCTTACCACCCGATTGACGCTTGTACATACCTTCCGCTTCCACTTCTTTTCTGAACGTTTCACGGTAAGCAACTTGAGGAGCGCCGACGTTTGCTTCTACTTTGAATTCGCGGAGCAATCTGTCTACGATGATGTCGAGGTGCAATTCACCCATACCTGCGATAATCGTTTGGCCCGTTTCTTGATCGGTATACGTCTTGAAGGTAGGGTCTTCTTCAGCAAGTTTGATGAGCGCCATCGTCATCTTTTCTTGACCTGCTTTCGTCTTGGGTTCAAGGGAAAGCTGAATAACGGGTTCGGGGAATACCATCTTTTCAAGGATAATGGGATGCTTTTCGTCGCAAAGCGTATCGCCCGTCGTCGTGTATTTCAAACCAACGATTGCGCAGATGTCACCCGAACAAATTTCAGGGATATCCTTTCTTTCATTGGAGTGCATTTGCACCAAACGGCCAACACGTTCTTTCTTTTCTTTCGTGGAGTTATACACGTAAGAACCAGCGGAAAGTACACCCGAATATGCGCGGAAATATGCAAGCGAACCTACAAACGGGTCGGTTGCAATCTTGAACGCAAGACCAGCGAAAGGTTCGTCATCCGCCGTTCTTCTGATTTCTTCTTCGTCCGTATCGGGGTTAACGCCTTTTACGTTAGCAACGTCAAGCGGGCTGGGAAGGAAATTGATAACCGCGTCAAGCAAGAATTGAACGCCCTTGTTTTTATAGGACGAACCGCAAAGCATAGGAATTGCTTCCATTTGCAAGCAGCGCGCACGAAGACCTGCAATGATGTCTTCTTCGCTCAAATCCCCTTCTTCGAAGTATTTTTCCATAAGCTCGTCGCTAGCGGAAGCTGCTTCTTCGATAAGTTTTGCACGATATTCGTTTGCGATATCCATCATATCCGCAGGAATCGGTTCCTTGCGGAAATCTTTACCGAGGTCATCATAATAAACTTCGGCTTCCATTTTGATAAGGTCAACGATACCCTTGAACGTTTCTTCCTTGCCGATAGGCAATTCGATGGGAACAGGGTTTGCGCCCAATCTTTCACGGATCATCTTTTCTACGCGGAAATAGTCCGCGCCGTTGATATCCATTTTATTAACGTATGCGATACGGGGAACTTTATAGTTATCAGCTTGTCTCCATACCGTTTCCGATTGCGGTTCTACACCGCCTTTTGCACAGAAAGTAGCAACCGCGCCGTCAAGTACGCGAAGGTAACGTTCTACTTCTACCGTGAAGTCTACGTGGCCCGGCGTATCGATGATGTTGAAACGGTGTTCTTTCCAGATACAGGTCGTTGCGGCAGACGTAATCGTGATACCGCGTTCTTGTTCCTGCGCCATCCAGTCCATAACGGCAGTACCTTCGTGCGTATCACCGATTTTGTGCGTTTTACCCGTATAGAACAGGATACGCTCGGTCGTCGTGGTCTTACCGGCGTCGATGTGCGCCATGATACCAAAGTTTCTGGTGTGGAGTAAATCGAATTCTCTAGCCATATACTACCTCTTTTAGAATCTGAAGTGAGCGAATGCTTTGTTCGCTTCAGCCATTCTGTGCGTGTCTTCTTTCTTCTTCACGGAGCCGCCTGCATTGTTATAAGCGTCCATGAGTTCCGCTGCAAGACGCTTAGACATTTCTCTTTCGCTTCTCTTTCTCGTGTTGATAACAATCCAACGGATAGCAAGCGTGTGGCGTCTTTCCGGTCTGATTTCGATGGGAACTTGATAGTTAGCACCACCTACACGGCGAGCTTTTACTTCTACAACGGGCATAACGTTTTCCATTGCTTGCTTGAAAATTTCCATCGGGTCCATATTGAGTTTTTCACCCATAATCTTAAATGCATCGTAAACGATGGTTTGCGCCGTTCCTTTTTTACCGTCAAGCATGATTTGGTTGATAAGCTTGGTTACAACTTTGCTGTTGTACATAGGATCGGGCAGTACGTCTCTTTTAGGGACATTACCTCTTCTAGGCATAGTTTTATCCTCCTTTTAATTTTTGATAAGGGCATTACCCTTCAGTACAGCTATCGCGCGCTTCCCTAAATATTTGAAAGGTGCGAATCTTCTGCAACTCACGTTGCATACTGCCTACTTTTATTCGGGGCTTTTCGAGCAATATTCCGATTACAAGTAGGTCTTTTGCGTTTTGGTTTTAGTCTTAAAACGCAACCGACTTTCGAGTTTTAAAGTTCTCGCAACTTCTCTTTTCGTAATCCCTTAAATTACTTGGGGCGCTTTGCGCCGTATTTCGAACGGGATTGCTTACGCTTTGCAACGCCGGCGGTATCGAGGGCGCCACGGATGATGTGATAACGTACACCGGGCAAGTCCTTTACACGTCCGCCTCTGATCAGCACGGAGCTGTGCTCTTGAAGGTTGTGACCTTCACCGGGAATGTAGACCGTACCCTCTTGCTTGTTCGTAAGACGTACACGTGCAATCTTACGCATAGCGGAGTTAGGCTTCTTAGGAGAAGTCGTGGTTACGGACAAACATACGCCGCGCTTTTGGGGGCAGTTGTCAAGAATAGGGCTCTTGGATTTGTACGTGAGCTTTTCTCTGCCCTTTTTGATGAGCTGGTTGATAGTAGGCATAAATTTGACCTCCTTGTAAAATTTTGGAATATATTTTTCCCGAAATTGCCCTTACCGCAATTTCAAAGAAAGCAAAGTTTTGCGTTGCGGCTTGTCCTTGTTTTCTCAGGTGTTTCCTGTAAAAGGGCATAGTACGCCCAAAGACGCAACAGTAACATTTTATCAAAGAATCAACCGTTTGTCAAACGTTTGAAAGAACTTTTTTTAATATTTTCCTCTTTTTTCCTGTATTTTAATCATTTTTAGCAAAAAACGTCCCCGTTTCTTTCACGGGAACGTTTTTGTTTATAAGCTTTCAAGTTGTGCGACGCACTTCGCTTTCATATCTTGGTATTTCTTTACCTTTTCCTTTTCCGCATCAACGAGTTTTTGCGGCGCGCGTGCCACGAAATTCTCGTTAGCAAGCTTGCTCTCCGCGCGTTGAATCTCACCTTCGATACGTTCGATTTCCGCACTCAATCTCGCTTTTTCCTTTTCAATATCTACAAGCTCGCCAAGAGGAACGTAGATTTGTGCAATTTCCGTAACAGCGGAAACCGTCTTCCCCTCTACTGCGGAAGGACTTTCCACAATCGAAAGTTCACTGCCTCCCGAAAGCTTCAAAATACTGTCTTTGTTAAGCTGCACAAGGCGTTTGTTTTCCGTAACAATGAAAAGTTCTACCTTCTTCGAAGGAGGGCATTCCGCATCCTTTTTCATAGCGCGAAC
>JAZRRB010000322.1:0-1652 GCA_045650385.1 Candidatus Scatosoma sp.
GGGTAACGCTGCCCTTTTTGTTGCGCTTTTCCTGCAAAATGCGGGTGAGCTCGGCAAAGAGGAACACCGTGTTTTTCACGTCGACGTATTTTTGACAAACTTCCGTATCATTGTCAAGAATTTTTGTGATTTCCGTATACGTCATTTTATGCGCGGAACGGATAACCCCTTCGACAATTTCGCTTTGTTTTACCTTTCCGTTCTTGTCAATTGTCATAAGACAAGATAAGGTAAGTCTGTCTTCGCCCTCGTTCAAAGAACAAATCCCGTTGGATAAAGCTTTGGGAAGCATGGGCAAAACGCAGTCAGGGAAATATACGCTCGTACCCCGTTCAAACGCCTCGTTATCGAGCACGCTACGGGGGATAACGTAATGCGAAACGTCGGCGATATGCACGCCCAAGAGGTAGTTTTCGCCTACTTTTTCCAAGGAAATCGCGTCGTCAATATCGCGCGTATCTTCGCCGTCTATCGTGATAATAAGCTTATCTCTAAAATCACGACGGTTTTGCAAATCGCTTTGCGTAATACCGCGCTTTTGCTGTTTTTCCGCCTCTTTTTCGACGGCTGAGGGGAATTCTTCCCGTAAGTTATACGAGCGGATAATCGAAAGTTCTTCGGCAAAAAAATCGTCTTCGTCGCCAAGGATTTCTACAATCTCGCCGCCGGGCGCTTTCCCATGGGGGTATTCGGTGATTTTTGCCACCGCTTTTACGCCGTTTTTGATTTGGTAGCAAGAGGAAAGGGGAATATAGATAGGCGCGGAAAATTTCTTTTCATCGGGGTAAAGATACCCTGCGCGTTTGTCTTTGCGGAAAACGCCGACAATGGTTTTATAGCCGCGTTCTAAAATTTTTACAACGCGCGCTTCGTCGCGTTCCGTTTCTCTTTCGCTTGACCAAGAGATTTGTTCGATAAGCGCTATATCGCCGTGAAATGCGCCGTGCATAAATTTACGCGGAATAAAAAAGTCGTGAGGATACGTTTCTTTGTCTTCGGGGACAAGAAACCCAAAACCGCGTTCGTTGCCCGAAATCGTGCCTTTAATCAGCCCAAGCTGCTCGCTTGTGCCGTATTTTCCGCCGTCCGTCTTATACAGTTTTCCCTCTTTGCAAAGTTCTTCCAAAAGGGGAATAAGCCTTGCTTTTTCACGGTAGGGAATAGATAAAATTTTGCAAATTTCCGCGACGTTTTTGCTCGATAAAGAGCCGTCGAGGAAACGTTCATAAATACGTTCTTTTGCGCTCAAAACAATCACCTCCTTGATACGTAGAATAAAAAAACGGCGGCTTCGTATGTAAAGCCGCCGACGTTTGCAGTGCGATTAAGAGAAGAATACGGGGAGTTCCAAAACTACGTAGAACGCAATTGCGCAAATGGCAAGGATAACAAGGGAAATCCACGTCCATTTCTTCATTTTTTCTTCAATCGATTTGCCTTTGTTCTTACCGAAGAAGGTTTCGCTCGATCCGCCAAGGGCGTCGATACCGCTGGAATTGCTCGGTTGCATCAATACGCAAATGATGGAAACGAGTGCGGAGAGAGCCATAATCCCGATAAGTACGCCAAGGATGACTTTATGCGCCGTGCCGTGCGCGTCAGATTTATAGACGAGGTCGGCGTTAGTAGCCAATATATTAAAAGTCGGAGGC
>JAZRRB010000323.1:0-1834 GCA_045650385.1 Candidatus Scatosoma sp.
GACTTGCACCCTATTTCATTAACACGGGCAACTACAAAACGGGCAAACAGCTTGCAAAACTTGGCGAATATTACGCCGCATGCATCAAGGACAACGGCTTGGAAGCGGATACGCTTGTCGGCCCTGCGTATAAGGGAATTCCTCTTTCCGTAGCAACGGCAATCGCTTCGTATACCAAATACGGCACGGAATTTAATTACTGTTTCGATAGAAAAGAAGTGAAAGACCACGGCGAAGGCGGTCTTTTCGTTGGTAAACAGTTAGAGGATAAGGAAAAGGTAATCATCATCGAGGACGTTATGACGTCGGGCAAAGCGCTTAAAGAAATTTTGCCCAAGTTGGAAGCGGCGGCAAACGTGGACGTCGTGGGTATGATTATTTCCGTAGACCGTCGTGAAAAGGCACTCGATAGTGAACTTTCGGCGGTATCCGCGGCGAAAAAAGATTTCGGTATCGACGTGTACTCGGTTGTGACGATGGACGATATTATCGCGGCGATTGAAAAGGGCGTTATCGAGGGCAAAGAACACCTCGAAGCCATGTACGCTTACCGCGATACTTACGGCGCGAAGTGAGAAAATGTACGCGTTTTCGCGTAGACGGGCGCGTGGGCAGTCGGCTCTAAAAAATGCGTGGAAAATGCGAATATCGCAAACGCGCAAATAATTATAATTGCCAAAGTAAATAAAACGCTTTTCTTCATACCGATAGTATGCGAAAAAATGTAAGCGAGTATGTAAGAAAAAAGGAATAGAATATGAAAAATATTATTTTGACGGGCGATAGACCTACGGGAAAATTGCATATCGGGCATTACGTAGGCTCGCTCAAACGCCGTGTGGAATTGCAAAACAGCGGCAAATTCGATGAAATTTACATCATGATTGCAGACGCGCAGGCGCTCACCGATAATTTCGATAACCCCGATAAAGTGCGTGCAAATATTACGGAAGTGGCGCTCGATTATTTGGCGTGCGGGCTTGACCCTAAAAAGAGTACGATTTTCGTGCAATCGCATATCGAACAGCTTACCGAACTGACGTTCTATTATATGAACCTTGTAACGTTGGCGCGCTTGGAAAGAAACCCGACGGTAAAAGCGGAATTAAAGCTTCGCGGTTTCGGTGGGGCAATTCCTATGGGTTTTTTGACCTATCCCGTATCGCAAACGGCGGATATCACGGCGTTTAAGGCAAACGTTGTGCCTGTGGGCGAAGACCAACTGCCTATGTTGGAACAAGCAAGGGAAATCGTAAGAAGTTTCAACGGCTTGTACGGCGAAACGCTGGTAGAACCCAAGGCGGTATTGCCTGAAAACAAATCGTGCTTGCGTTTGCCTGGCACGGACGGTATGGCGAAAATGAGTAAATCGCTGGGGAACTGTATCTACCTTTCGGATAGCGCGGACGAAATCAAGCGCAAAGTAATGGGTATGTACACCGACCCCAACCATATCAAAATTACCGACCCTGGTAACACGGAAAATAACCCCACGTTCATTTATCTTGACGCGTTTTCGACGGACGAACATTTCCAAAAATATTTGCCCGAGTACGCGAACTTGGACGAACTCAAGGCGCATTACGAGCGCGGCGGCTTGGGGGATATGAAAGTGAAGAAATTCCTCAACGCAGTTATGCAGGAAACGTTAGAGCCTATCCGCACGAAGAGGGAAGAGCTCGCCAAAGATTTGCCTGCGATTTGGCAAATGCTCAAAGAAGGCAGCGAGAAAGCGCGCGCTGTTGCGGCGGACACCCTTTCCCAAGTGAAAGCGGCAATGAAAATCAATTATTTCGCGGAATAAAATGAAGTCGGAGGCCAAGCGGTCTTAGGA
>JAZRRB010000324.1:0-2064 GCA_045650385.1 Candidatus Scatosoma sp.
TATTCAAAAACATCCAAACAAAAATAAATAAAAAGCTGAGCGCAAATATCGTCATACCCGCGATAAGTATAATGGAAAAAATTCTATCGCCAATCGTTTTCCTTTTCATGGCGTTAAGATTCTTTGTCGTTTCCATCAATATTCCTCCTCTTGGAACACGCTGCCCAACAACTTTTTAGCCAAAAGTGTCAAGCAGGTGCCGAATATTGCAACCAAAACGCCGAGCGCGGAAATAATCCCCAAATGATTTCTCCCCTGCGCACTTATCACAATCATAAGCCCCAAGGTACTTGTACCGTATTTACCGTTCGTTAGCAAAAGCGAAGGTAAATACCACGAGAAAATACTGGATACGCCCGTAATGGAAATGGTGGTAATCGTACTCCACACAAGCGGAATGGCAATTAAATAAAATTGTTTGAAATCACTTGCTCCGTCAAGCTGCGCGCTTTCAAATACCGATTCGGGAAGCCGCCCCATCGCCGAACAAAAATAGATGAGATTGCTAGAGATACCCGTCCAAACGCTAAAAATCAAAATCATCGTCCACGCGGTATCTTCCGTTCCCATAAAACCGCTCGGCGGAATTTTGTCTCCTAATCCAATCGTTTCAAGAAGTTTTGGAATAAACCCACTACCTCTGCCTACCGCCATATTGAAAACAAGACATAAAACCACAGCGGAAATAACTGTGGGTATAAACAAAACAACTCGGAACATTTTATGCCCTAAATATCTTTTATAAATTGCATAGGCAAATAATAAAGAAATAGGCATATTGATTAAAATGGTTAAAGGCAAAATACTGAGCGAATTGAAAATTGCTTTTGTGTTGATCAACTCGCTTTGCGGTTTTTTACCTAAAAAGGTTAAGATAATATTTTCGTAATTATCAAACCAAATAAAATCCGTTTTAGGATAATCTTGAAAAGACTGTACAACCATCGATATATTCATTCCAATTGTAAAAATACAAAAATGAATCACAGGCCAGAGCAGAATGCCATATACGAATATGGCATTCCACGTCTTTTCTTGGTTTTTTATGTTCAACTTTTTCATGGTTCGCACCGATTTTTATATTTAGTCAAGCCCTGCCGCTTTTCTATATTGGCTCCATTCGCTCACAAAGCCAAGGTAGCTATTCGCCATCAAGCTATCAATATCGCTAAACGTATAGGTACCGTTTGCAAGCCCGTCAAACGCGTTGATTTGGTCACCCTTGCTGTTCATAAATCTACCGCAAGTTACGTTGATAGAGAACATCGGATTGCTAGAACCACGTAATACCATCTTGTTGTCAAATACCGTTCTCGTTACCTGCTGCGAATATTTATCCATACTAAGAATATCTTCTTCGGTAAAATCATACTTAAACGCAAGAGGCGTACCCAAATCTTTATGAATCTTCACACAATTTTCGGGCTTGAAGACGAATTTCAAAAATTCTAACGCAATATCGGCATTTTCCGCTTTTGCAGGGATAAAGAAGCCGTCCGTAGGCACATTGATAAGCGTTGTACGGGTTGTTTCATTGGTATCATACAAAGGCATATTTGCGAAGCCGAATTCAAACGTATCCGAAGTAATACTGTCTTTCATTTCCGTCTTAAACCAGCTTCCCGAAGGACAGAATACACATTCGCCGTTTAAGAAGTTTTGCTGTTGCGCAATATTATCCTTTTCACCGCAACCCTGAATAGAGTTCTTGGAGTAGCCATTTTCTACATTCAAGAGTTTGAGCATACCTTCAAGTGCATTTTTAATCGACTGCGATTTGAAATACGCTTCAACGGGCGCATCCTGCTGTTCGATGAAGTTTTCATAATCCACGCCGCCGTTACCCTGCGACCAAATCAATTTATACATATCGAACAAGTCTTCTACTTGCCCGCCCCAGCTCATAGGTTTCACGGCAACGCCGTTGATTGTACCCATTTCGTTAATCTTATCGCAAAGGTCAAGCAAGCCTTGGAAGGTTTCAGGGAATTGACCTTGCGTATATTCACCGCTTGTAGGAATCGCATCAAGATATTCTTGATTATAAATCAAGCCCATCGGGGG
>JAZRRB010000325.1:0-1690 GCA_045650385.1 Candidatus Scatosoma sp.
CCTTGACGACGAATGTGATTGCTATTGCTGTAAACACTACACGAAAGCGTATTTGCGCCACCTTATCAATACGGGCGAAATGTACGGGGCTATGCTTTTAAGCTTGCATAATATCACCTTCTTGCATAAACTCATGAAAGGACTTAGAAACGCCATTTTGGGCGGCTACGTCAAGGAATATACCCAAGAATTCTACCGCAAATACGGCGGCGAGGGTAAATGGTAATTTCATCAAATCGCAAAAGCAGCTTTTCTTAAAAAAAGTTGCTTTTTTCATAAAAACACTTGACAATAATGGTTAAAAGTGATATCATTTTAATATCAAATCAATAACAATCAAAAAAGACAAGGAGCAAAACCATGTTAAAAATTGAAAATTTAACGAAGCGTTACGGAGATAAAAAGGCGGTGGATAACGTCAGCTTGCACATAAAAGCGGGGGAGCTGTACGGTTTTATCGGGCATAACGGCGCGGGGAAAACGACGACGCTCAAAGCCTGCTGCGGCATTTTGCGTTTTGACGAGGGGGAAATTTACGTAGACGGGGTGTCGGTGAAGAAAGATCCGATTTCCTGCAAGAAAAAGATTGCCTACATTCCCGACAATCCCGATTTGTACCCGTTTATGTCGGGGGAACAATATCTCAATTTCGTGGGGGACATGTACGGCGTGAGCGCAGAAAAAAGACAATCGCTCACCCGTAAATACGCGGAAGCGTTGGAGCTTATTCAAGACCTTGCCCAGCCCATTTCCGCCTATTCGCACGGCATGAAACAAAAGCTCGCCTTAATTTCCGCGCTTATCCACGAGCCGAAATTGATCGTCATGGACGAACCGTTCGTCGGGCTTGATCCCAAAGTTTCGCATACAGTCAAGCAGTTGATGAAAGAACATTGTGAACAGGGCGGCGCGATTTTCTTTTCCACGCACGTTTTGGACGTTGCGGAAAAACTTTGCGATAAAATCGCCGTAATCAAGGACGGAAAATTGATAAAAGCAGGTACCATGGACGAGGTGAAAGGGGATAACAGCTTGGAAACGGTCTTTTTGGAACTTGCAAAAAAAGGAGAATAAACCATGCTGAAAACGCTCCTTAAAAAACAATTTTTAGAAATGTTAAGTTTCTTTTTCATGAGCGGTAAAAAAGACTCGCGCCGTTCCACGCTCACGATCATAGGGATAGCCGTGCTTGTGCTTTACGCGCTCGTGGCGGTTGTCGCAGGGGTATGGATGCTTACGGGCGCGATATGCGAGATATTTTTACAAAACAATCTCGCTTGGGCGTATTTTGCGCTCTTTGGCGGATTTACTACGGCGTGCGCGTGCGTGGGTAGCGTATTCGCGGTAAAAAATTGTGTGTACGAAGCCAAGGATAACGATTTGCTGCTTTCCATGCCCATCGCGCCTTGGAAAATACTCTTTGTCCGCGTACTTTTCTTATACCTTCTTTCGCTCGCGATCGTAGCCCTCGTCTTTTTGCCTGCGGCAGTCCGTTATTTTTCGATAGTCGGATTTTCCGTTTTGCCTGCACTTAACCTGCTTGTAATTACCTTTATTTTACCGCTTGGCGCGCTTGCGGTGTGTTGTTTGCTCGGTTGGCTGATTGCAATCATCGGCGCGAAATTGCCGCTGAAAAACCTTTTTACGACGCTTCTACTCCTTGTATTTTTCGCCTTTTATTTCTACGTAT
>JAZRRB010000326.1:0-3263 GCA_045650385.1 Candidatus Scatosoma sp.
CTATCGCACGCACGAACGCGTTAAATATACCGCCAAAGTTCTTTCTATAAGAAACTTCGAAAAGTTCACCTGTAACGTTTTTAATTCTTTGACGTTCTGCCAAGAAATTGCTTTCTTCGTTATATCCTAACGCCGTTTCCAAATACTTGGATAAGTCGGACGATTTATCGCTCTGTCTTCTCGTTTTATAATTTTCTTCAATCCCGTAGGAATATCCGTCTTCTTCCAATAAACTTAACAGTCTACCATACTTTTCCGCATATCCTTGATAACTAGATTTTTTCCATTCACCGTTTTCGTCTTGGTACTTCCCGTCTTTATTGATGTAAGCCTCGTACCAGTTGGTAATAAGATTTTCCGTGATATCATCGGCAAAGAGAAGATTTTTCACGTTTCCTTCTTCGTCCAATTCCGTTTTATTCCACCAAGTAGAATAGGTCAACGCCTTCAATTTGGCTTTCCCCAATATAACGCCATTTTCCACACGGACAACTTCTATACTGTTTGCGCTGATATTTAAACTGCGCTTCATCGTCATCCACAAGATATCCAACGCTTCGTATTGGAATTGTTGTTCCTGTTCTTCCTCACTCTTCCCAACGTACCCTTCTGCATCCGTCGTATCCAAAGCAATTTGATAATCGTTCGGCACGGTAAAGGTAAAGGAAGGAACAGTTGACGAAGCCTCAACGGGGTCCTTTGTCAACGTTACAAACATCCAGTAAATAGGAAAATACAAGGCAAGCAACCAAGCAATCGTGAATACATAAGAAAGGATACGGAAAATTCTACTGGTTTTTCCTAATTTAACTTTTGTTGAATTTTTCTTAAAAAACATATCCTACCTCAATCATTCCGTTCAATCCGTTTTTTCAAGATTTGGCTGATAATAACCACAACCAAAGTGATTAAAACAATCGTAACAGACATCGCCATCGCTTGACCGTATTGCATCAAGTCATATGCACGGTTGTACACACCCATAATTACCGTTTCCGCCGAATGCTCTACACCGCCTGTACCATTCGTCATAATGTATGGTCCGTCGAAGGAAGAGAACATACCCGTCAACCCAAGAACAAAAGAAATGGATATGTAATACATAATATTGGGCAACGTAATATACCAAACCTGTTGCCAGCTTGTCGCGCCGTCTACCTTTGCGGCTTCGTACAACGAGGGATTTACACCCTGAATAACGACAAGATAGGTCAATACACCCATACCGCCGCCAACCATACCGGGAATCGTCAAACACCATTTAATCAATTTGGGATCGGACAACCAAGTTTGTCTTGCCAAGCCCAGCGTTTCCATCAAAACGTTTGCGACACCCACTTCGGGATTCCATATATACGTCCATACAGAATACCCTGCCATAGCAGGCAAGCCGCAGGGTACTACGTATAAGAAACGAAGCAGTTTATGCCCTTTGGTAATTTCATTTAAGAAAATTGCCTGAATTAACGGAATCGGGAACAAAAGCAACCCCATTAAATATAATGTCAAGGTATTTTTTACCTGCAACCAAAACATATCCGATTTCAATATGGTTATATAGTTTTGTAATCCTACAAACGTACTGTTCGTTGGATTGCTATAGTCATACTTGAAAAAAGAATAAAGAAGGGATTCAAACGAAACGTAATAATTCGTAAAGAAGATTCTTACCGCTACGGGTAAAATAAATATACACGCAACGATAATAGCCTCTTTATTCCATATTTTTTTCTTTTTCTTTAACACTGTTTTTACATTTTCCATTTTTTTACCCCACGCCAATTTTATCCAATGATAAAATTACTTCGTGATTTCTGCATTATAGGTATTTAACCATTCCGTCTTAATTCTATCCGTAAGCGTCTTCAAACGGTTCGCCAACGCATCACCACGGTATTCAGTATCTTTCTTCAACAAGCTAGGAACGTCCGAAGAGATATACGTACGCCAAGCGTCCGTGTCGGGTTTCAATACAAACAAATTATCCAATGCCACCATAATAGACGATTTCCAATCCGTAGGCGCTGCTTCCAAAATCGTATTTTCCATATACTCGTCGTTAATATTCAACGCGGGTAAGCTAAACGTTTCGATATCGTTTTCCAAAATATATTCGTATTTTTCTTCCATCGCTTCTTCACTGTACATATACAACATATATGTTACAGCTGCCTTCTTTTCTGCGTCTGTTGCGTTCTTATTCATTACCCAAGTATTGGAGAAGGAAGGATTGGTTTTTACCGTTTTACCAGCTTCGACATCCGCTGCAACCGAAGGACCATAAGGAATATTGATAACCTTAATATCATCCGCATACATAGCGTTATCTTGGAACCAAGCATTCCATGCGGGATAGTAGATAAACGACGCTACTTGATTTTGGAAAATCTTATTGTAGAAATCCTGGAAGCCGATGCCAACGTCTATCTTGGTAATACCGTCTTGAGAAAGCCCTTGCAAAAATTCAATCGCTTCTTTCGTCGTAGGTTCGTTCAAATCCACGTTCAACGTACCGTCAGCATTTTGCGTTGAAATGCCATATCCGTTTGCAATCAGCCATACGCCGATACCCAAATAGAAATCGGTGTAATATCCGCCATACCCGGAAACGTCCGTTTCTATAAAGTCTACTACGTATTTACCCGTCAATTTCGCCAATACTGCTTTATACTCGTCCCAAGTTTTAATTTGGTCAAGTTCCGCTTCAATCAAATCCAACGCATTCTCCGCATTGTAATTATCCCCCAAGAACGCTTTTCTTACGTATTCACTGCGAAGATGTGCGCGGTTAAAACCAATCAGCGGAGTATCCAACGTCGTAGGGAAGCCCGTAAGCGCGCCCGTAGAAGAGGTAAGCGCTTCTACAATTTCAGGCCGCAAATCATTGATACTATCTTGCAAAAGGGGTTTCCAATCTTCGATTACCCCCATTTGATAAAGGGAACGAGCATAGTTTGCCGCCGTCGTTAACATCAACGTACAAGCGTCGTCCGAGTTAATTTCTTCTATGATTTGTTGTACCGTCTTTGTGGAATCGTCTACAACCGATTCGCTATGCGTTACAACAATATTCGGGTATTCTTTTGCGAATTTCTGCTGTCTATTATACAAAAGCCCATCGACGCCCGATCTATCCTTAACTAAGTCGCAATCCTCAATGTACACTTTTCCATCGGAAGTTCCCCCCGTACTAGACGTCTCACCGCCTCCACATGCCGTTGCCATTGCCATACAAGAATCCACCGACAAGCTTATAAAGCTTT
>JAZRRB010000327.1:0-1924 GCA_045650385.1 Candidatus Scatosoma sp.
GATAAATCGAAGAGATACTGCGTCATATGCCGTCGAGGACATAGCCTTGTCTTCATAACCGGCGTGCAAAACGATCGTCTTTCCGCTTTGCGTTTTTACGTACAAGCTAAGCCAATAGCCCGTAGCCGCCGCTTCGTCGCCGTCGATTGCCGTACACTTATTCTTGTGCATACCGATTTCCATCCAGCCATCGCTCATCGTGTTATAACCCGAGTTATCGCTGATAAAGCAATTTTCATAAAGGTTGTAATATTTGTTGCCTTCACTCGACGTATTGCCGTACGTCATAACAATTGATGTTTGCGTTGCAGGGGCACTGTCATCTGTATAATAACTAATCGTACCAATTTTTAAACGGTTACCAGAGAAGAACGTGAAATACGCACAAATATTTCCGTAAACAAACTCTATGCGACCTTGTTGCGCCACGGAACCCGTAATATCAAACTGGAACGCTACGCCGTTGGAAGCCGATACGAACGCGGTGTTGTCCAAGGACTTCACCTTGTGGTTCGGGTTATACGCATTTGCATTGTTTGCGTGCGAGAAAACCGTTGCGCCAACGCTGGTTTTCATACCGTAGTTGTTTACAAGGCTACCAAATCCCGTATACGTAAGATTATTGAAATCTTGTTCAAACGTATACGTTACACCACCGACATCCTTGGTGTAAACGGGAGTTTCCGCGCTTACAACCGTGTTGGCTTCGTTTCCAAGCGTCGCTACGCCTACGCCTGCGCAAAGCGTTGCGGTGCAGAGCAAAGAAGCCATTGCCAAAAGTTTCTTGTTTCTCATTTTTTCTATCTCCTTTTAATAGATTTTTAAAAAATTTTTTGTTTTTGTTATTTTGTCATAAAGACAAATAAGTTCTTTTTTGTTTGGTTTGCATAAACCAAACAAAGCCTAGGCTTTGCCACCCATCATTTTTCGTTTTCTGCTTATCATATCACGTCATCTTTCTTCCTCCTTTTTTTCAAGAGTATCGAAAGCGCCGCACATACAGCCGTTCCGCCTATTCCGACGGGCAGGCTTGCGTTGCAACCGCTCGGCGCAGTTCCACCGCCACTTGATACGGAATCCCCCGCTCCGCTTGACGTGGACGAATCCCCCGTCGGTGGATCGGGAATTACAATCGGATCGATATATTCGACTTTTAGTACGTTTTCCCGTGCCGTAATCGTAATTTGATATTTCCCCGTATTATCCGCCGTGAGTTCTTCACCGTTATACGTTACTTTCTTGACCGTATACCCCTCGTTGGGCGTTACGCTGAACGAAAGCGTCGTGCCGTTTTCATACGTAGCGTTTGCGCCTGTTGCCGTATAGGAGATCCGACCTTTCCACAAATCGTTTTGCTCTACGAGCGCGTATCGGTTTTCTTCCACGAAGTCCGCCACGAAATAATGATATCCCGTTGTTGCATTCAGCGTATACGTATACGTGTCGCCTGTTTTGACGAGTTGATCGCTTATATCTTTTCCGTTATAAAGGACTCTTTTAAAACGGAAATATTCGCCTGCCGTTACGGAGATCGTTGTAGGCTCGCCGTTTAATTGTTGATACGTCGGCGTGATTACGCCTTCGCCGTTTGCGCGTACACGCAGGTGCGCTGTTTCGTCTTTCTCCACCGCGTTCGTTTCAAAACGGATAAGGTTTTCATTATTCTTGCCTACGTACCATTTATTTTTGAGCGTAGAATACCATTGTACGTCCGCAAGCGTGCCGTCGGCGTTGCAATAGAAGATTGCCACCATGCCCGTCAACGATTTTTGGATAGGCGTTTGATAAAAGATATCGCTTGGCAATTTATCGTCATCGTCTAACGATTGCGGGTTGACCATGATTTGTTGTACTACGTTGCCGTGATCGCCGATCGCTTCTTCATATACAATTCTCGTATTGCCGACGTGTCCCGAAAAGACCA
>JAZRRB010000328.1:0-2390 GCA_045650385.1 Candidatus Scatosoma sp.
CAACGGCGATCCCACTCCCGATATTTGGGAAAGCTATTTTGAAATTGCAAGAAAGCACGACGATAACTTGCGCGAAGGTACGATAGAGCGTTTCGCTTTCTATGAAAGAGCAAAGAAAGCGTATGCCGTAATCGCCACGGGCGAAGCAAAAATTTACGCCAACGTTATCATCAAAAAGGGAGTTCTCTAACATCGTATTATGTTGCTTTATTATCTTCGCCACGGCGATCCAATTTACGATCCCGACAGCCTGACGGAGCTTGGACACAAGCAAGCGCAGGCATTATCCAAGCGCCTTGCGTTGTACGGATTAGACGAAATCTATGCGTCCACTTCCATTCGCGCGCAAATGACAGCCGAGCCCACCTGCAAAGCTTTGGGTAAAACGCCTACGTTACTCGAATGGGCGCACGAAGGGTTGGCTTGGGAGGATTTCCACGCACGCCAAGAAGACAACACCGCTACTTGGGTTTTTGCCATTCCAAAATATATCGATTTATTCAACTCCCCGGAAGTGATTGCTTTGGGGGATAAATGGTACGAACACCCTGCTTTCGAGGGGTTAAACTTCGCGCGAGGCGTACATCGCATTGATAAAGCCGTGGATGCGTTTATGCTCTCCTTGGGGTATAAACACGACAGAGTAAGAAAACGCTATCTCCGCACGGGTGAAACGAAAAACGCAAACAGTCAAATAAAGCGGGTTGGGTTGTTTGCCCATCAAGGCTTTGGGCTTGCGTTTTTTAGCAGTTTGTTGGATATTCCTTATCCCTTCTTTGCAACCCATTTCGACCTCTCCCATTCGTGTATGTCTGTTATTGCTTTCGAGGATGATAAAGAATATACCTGCGCAAAAGTATTACAGCACTCCAACGATTCCCATTTATATAAAGAAGAGATTATGACAGGCTATAATAACAGCTTGAATATATAAGAAAACAGCCTCACCGAAAGGTGGGGCTGCTTTTTTTCAATGCGTACATGGTATGCTTGTTTTTATTTCATCGCATACATGGTATACTTGTTTGGTTTAAGGAGTGATAGGCGTTTCGTTTTCCCCATGCGAGGGGGTAGGGATCATAATCGTTGCCGATTCCCCTGCCACAACGGTAGGAAGCTTGCCGTCCCACTTCGCAAGATATTCGAGATACTTCATGTAGTCGGTAATCAACTGAATTTCTTCCGTGGACTTACCCCCGAAGTTGATGGTGTATTCGATGGCGCTTACGCCGTCCTCATCCGTAACCGTCTTTTCATCGATGGTAAAGCCAAGCGCTCTTGCCACTTCGATAGATTTTAATTGAATTGCCCTCGCCTCTGCTTTCGCCGCTTCAATTTGCGCTTGTGCGTCCGCTTTCGCGCTCTCAATCTTCGCCTGCGCCGCAAGCTTAGCTACTTCCAATTCCTTTTCTGCGTTGACGATAGCCGTCTCTTTTTCGTACTCTGCCTTCAACTTTTCCTGCTCTGCAATCATCTTGTCCTCAACCGTCTTTTCAAAAGCGTCGGAGAAATCGATGTTCGTCAAAACAACGGCTACAATATTTACGTAATATTCGTCATTCACGGTGTTTTTGATGATTTCTTCCACCTGCGGGGAGATTGTCGAGCGGGTTTCGATGATATTCATCGCCGAATAAGAGGACAACGTGGATTTGGTCTTTTCCGTTGCAATACTCTCAATTCTGTTCGCCAAAACCATAATCGAGCCGTATTTGTTGGCAATTTCAATCGCCTTTGACGAGTCGATTTGGTATTGCACCGTCATAGCAACGTCCATCGTTTGCGCGTCTTTGGAGTAGGCTTGCGTTTTCACTTCCAAGTTTTGCACCTTAGCATCATACGTCGTGTAAGTTTTGGTAATCCAAAAATCAAAATATGTACCTGCGGTGCGTACCTTTTCCGCTTTACCAAGATTTTTCACCACGGCAATTTCACCCGCTTCTACGGTGTGAAAACTCATGGGAACAACCAAAAGCAAAGCCACGCAAGCGGCAACAATAACCGAACCGAACGCCGTGCGTTGCTTCTTCTTTTTCTTGAAGCTTTGGTAAGCAATACTAGCGCCGCCCATGGCAATTGCCACAAGAATAATTGCAATAATTCCACCAATCATAGTTTCTCTCCTTTTAAGACGATTTTCGCCTTATTTATTATATGGTTAGTATAACAAATTTTTTTAATTTTGTCAATGTTTTATAAAAATTTAAGAACACAAAAAAGCAAAGGGCTTCCCCTTGCTTTTACCTGCAACGCGTACATGGTATAGTCGTTTTCATTTCAACCCGTACATGGTGTGCCCATTTTTAGATTTTAATACCCCCCATATGGCGTAAGAGAACTTTTACCTCCGCTTTTCAAACGGAAATAAATCAAAATTACAAAGAAAAAAG
>JAZRRB010000329.1:0-2106 GCA_045650385.1 Candidatus Scatosoma sp.
AGTGGACAAAGTGTTCTATGGTCCTGCGCGCGAAACGATTAACAAAGATTTAAACGCGCTTTTTGAAGATCCGTCCATACCCGATCCGATTTTTGCAATCAAAGTGCAGAAGGCGGATGACGGATTTAGCTTTGAGGCGGATTGGGATTGGCGCAACGATTATTTGCAAGCCAACTATCCTATGCAAAATCTCGTGATTATGTGCAACGGTAAAGTGGAGTACTTTAAAAACGAAAAGAAAATCAAGCGCATTTTCATGAACTGGTATTTGGAAAACGGTTGCCGTGATTTTATGGCGAGCGTTATGGATTTCGAGAAAAACGAGTTCTATTATATCGAGGCGTATAACCGTTATAGTTCTTCTTCCGCATCTACTGCGGACGATTTCAACGACGGTACACTCACCACGGATAAGCTCATTGCGTATAACTATGAGGGTTTTCACGCGATAAAATCCGACATTTCGGACGATCCCAAAGAAATCAATTTGCAAGCGTACGCGTATTGGGATAGCGATACGAGTTCGGTATCCGATACTACCTACGTTGTGGACGAAAATTATTACGGTTTTTGTGAAGTCTACGAAGAAGCGTACAACGCAATCCTTTCAACGGGATTTAAGTGTCGCGACGCGTCCAATCCGATCTCTACGAAATTCGGTACGGAAATCGATTATATGGATTACGCTACGACGTACGCTTTGAATCGCGCTTCTATCGTTACGATGGGGAACGAAGTGCAATTTTTATATCTGACCGAAAAGGAATTACATAAGACCTTCCAAGAACTTTCCAAACAGGTAGACGGCGACGAAAAATTGCTCGCTGTCATTGACGGTGCGAAGAAAAGTTTGGATAATCTCAACGGGCCGTACGTGGGCGAGCTTGGAACGTATAACGGCAAACAGTACGCGATCGAATACGCATTTCTCGGCGCGTATAGCTACTCGGCGTTTAATTATAAGTGCGCGAAATTCCATTACGTATTAACCGACGGTGAAACGAGTATTTCTTTCTCTTATAAAAAGAAAAAACCCGTAATTGAAGAAGTGGCAAGCTATAAAGGCTTGGAGTTTGAAACGATAAATGACGAGAGCTGTATGGCGCGTTGTGTCGATAAAACAATGGAAGAAATAACCATTCCCCAAACTTATTGGGGTTTACCCGTGACAAGGATAGAAGGATTTCAAGACTGTAACAATTTGAAAAAGGTTACCATATTAGCACCATTAGAGTATCTAGATAATTCTTTTAAGAATTGTTCAAGCCTTGAAGAAATCGTCCTGCCCGAAAGTTTAAAAGGGATACGAGAAGACGCTTTTTATAATTGTACTTCTCTTAAAACAATCGTTTTGCCGAATAACGTAACGTTCATTTCTGGTTTTGCGTTTTATGGGTGCAGTAGTTTGACGTCAATTACCTTAGGCGCAAACGTGGAGAGCATTGGTTGGAACGCGTTTGAAGGGTGTAGTAATTTGAGATCGGTCACCATAGGCGAAAACGTGCAGTCTATTGGGATCAACGCGTTTGGCGGTTGCGAAAAACTTTACGAAGTTATCAACCGCTCCCAATATATAACGGTGGAGATTGGTTCGTATGACCACGGTGGTGTTGCGCTGTACGCGATTAAGGTAGTTAACCCGGGGGAGGAAGATATTCCGCTTGTATACGGCGACGAAAACGGACTGTTAACAATGACCTACGGCGCAGAGAAGATTTTATACGCCGTTGAAACGGAAGATCGGTTTGTGGAAGTACCCGAAGGGGTAACAACGATCCTTGAGAGTGTTTTTTGGGGGCAACAACAGCTTCTTAGCATTACGTTGCCGTCGACGATAAAATCGGTGCCGTATGGTTGTTTTTTCGGTTGTTATAAGCTTTTGGAAATTCTCAATAAATCGGAAACGCTCGTCCTTACCAACGCTATGATTGACAATGAAGACGTCGAGATAAGCAATTACAGCGAAGGGGATGATTGCACAAGCAAGATCAAAGAAGAAAATGGTATTCTTTCCCTTGGCGACATGATTGCGTATTGCGAGCCAAAAGAAGAATTGATTATTCCTGTTACCATTACAAAGTCGCACAAAAACGCCTTTATGGATTG
>JAZRRB010000330.1:0-3043 GCA_045650385.1 Candidatus Scatosoma sp.
CCGTTAAAAACGCGTAAGCGTTAAAACTCAAGATGAAAGAGGAATCCGCATCACGAAAGCGGTGTGGATTCCCAATCATTAATATTTTACTAAATTACACCAATAAATAAAGGAGGAAAAATTTATATGGTGAAAAAGAAAAAGAGGAATTCCTTGCAAAGACAGCTCTTTATTATCGCTTTGCTGGCACTTCCGATTATTCAGTTCTGTATCTTTTACATTTACGTCAATTTTAGCTCGATTGTAATGGCGTTTAGAACCTTGGAAAAGGGTAAGTGGGTTTGGTCCATGAATAACTTTGAAGCACTCTTCAAGGAAATCAAAACGGAAGACTCTATATTTTGGATTTCGTTGAAAAACACCGGGTTATACTTTATCCAAGGGTTTACTACGAGTATTATAACAGGGTTTATTATTTCGTACTTCCTTTATTCTGGTGTTCCCGGTTCAAAAGTATATCGAATTTTGTTATTCTTGCCGGGCATGATTTCGTCTGTTGTTATCGTGCTCCTTTTCTCGATGTTTGTCGGACGTGGCGGACCTATTCCTTGGGTTGTTCAAAAGATCAAGGGGTTGCCTGTAAGACCAGTTTTACTTGGTGAATCGAAATACGCTACAAAAACCTTGCTTGCGTATAACATTTGGTTTGGTCTTGCTGGGAACTTGGTTTTGTATTTGGGTGCGTTCAACCGTATCCCCAAAGACGTATTGGAATACGGTAAAATTGACGGCGTAAGCTGGGTAAGAGAACTTTTCCAAATCATCTTACCGCTTGTTTGGCCGACGATGATTACGTTTATTACCATTCAAATCACGGGCTTGTTCGGGGCGTCCGGTCCTATATTCCTTTTCACACAAGGTGAGTATAAAACAAGTACCGTTGCATATTGGTTATGGGATAAGATATATAAAGTTAAAGGTGTAAGCACTTCGCCACAGCTCAATTATGCTTCGGCAATCGGTTTGTTCTTTACCCTTATTGCATTGCCTATTGTATTTGGCGTACGTTGGGGCTTGGGCAAATTGCAAGAAAATATTGAATACTAAGAGGAGGTAAGAAAATGAGAAAAAGTAAAATGATGAAAAAACCTTTGTCTCGCAAAATCGCAGACATTGTCATGTTTAGCATTTTGTTCCTTCTTTGCGGTTCGTATTTGTATATCTTGATTTGGGGCATCATTATGGGCTGTATGACGCATAATCAAACGGTTATGGATCCGTTCAGTTTCCCTACGGAATGGCATGTTGAAAACTACATAAATGCATTTAAGAAATTGGAAGTAAATGAAACCAATATGTTCGGCATGATTGGAAACAGTTTATGGCTTACCATCGGCGGTGCATTTTGTGACGTATTTTGTTCGTTGATGGTGGCATACGCTTGTGCGAAGTTCAATTTCGTTGGACGCAATATTGTCCACGGAACGTCGCTCGTTATCATGACGTTGCCCATTATCGGTGCCGGTTCTGCTGCCTATAGATTGATATATGGTTTGGGTATTAACGATTCGTACTTGTTCTTAATCAACTATTGTACGGGTTTTGGTACGCAATATATTATTCTCTTTGGTTTCATGAAAAACTTATCGTGGAGCTATGCAGAAGCGGCGTACATTGACGGTGCAACTGAAGCGCAGGTGTTCTTTAAGGTAATGATACCGATGTGTATCTCGCCCATTTGTGCACTTATGCTGTTGCGTGTTATCGGTATTTGGAACGATTATAACACGCCAATCTTGTATTTGCAAAAGATGCCGCCGATCGCAACAGGCTTGAAACTGTTCGAATTGGAGATGACCTACGACGCAAGTAAGCATATCTTGATTGCTGCTTCGATGTTGTCCATTATGCCTGTTCTTGTCCTTTTCTTAATCTTCAACAAAACGTTGCTTGATTTGGACCTTGGTGGCGGTATTAAGGGTTAATAAATGCCCATTAACATTAAAAGAAAATTATATATTTTAAGGAGATAAAATTATGAAAAGAAAACTTTCGGCTTTTTTAGCGCTTCTTCTCGCATGTGGAACGACGTTGGGTTTAACGGCTTGCGGCGGTGGTAGTAGTAGTGATCAACCCAACTCTGAAACGGACCTTGAAATCTTCTACTGGAATACGGGTAACGGTTCCGAATGGTTGGATAAAACGATTGCCGCTTTTGAAGAAAAATATCCCGAAGTAAACGTTGTAAAAAATTATAATAGAGCCAACGAAACGTGGGCACAAGAACTTGAAAGTGGAGATTCAAATACCGTCGATTTGTACGTAAGTAGTGCAGCTACCCTTCTTGCGTATACTGATTATCTTGAACCGCTTGACGAGGTATTGGAAGGAGAGGACGAAAACGGTACGAAACTTATCGATAAGATGAATCAAACCTTGATCAAAGGTGTAACGGGACAAGATGGCAAGGTGTATGGTGTTAACTGGGGCGGCGGTGTTTCCGGTCTCGTTTACAACAAGACGATATTTGATAAAAAAGGATATAATGTGCCTCGTACGACAACGGAACTTGCAGATTTGGCAGCCGATATGGTAGACGATGGGTATACGCCGTTTATTTTCCCTGGTAATGCCGATTATTGGCTCTATTGCTATTTGCCTTGGGCGGCGCAATACGGCGGTATCAAGGAAATCAACGATTTCTGGCAATCGAAATATAACGGAAAGATTTCCAAATCTGCGTTCTTGACGACTGCAAGACAAGAATCATTAAAAGCATTGCAAGCGGTTGCGGCACCTGAAGGATATACGAATAGAGATTCCAACGCAACCAATCATACTGACGCACAAACGATGTTCTTGCAAGGTTCTGCCTTGATGATGCCCAACGGTAGCTGGTTGGAAAACGAAATGAAAGGAAAAATAGGCGATGTTGAAATGGCATTCATGAGAACACCTGTTGTCAGCTCGCTTGCAACCAAACTTAAGATTAAGGAAGATCAATTGCGCGAAGTTATTTCCTACGTGGACAGCGGCGATTATAACGATGGTAAAGGCGAACCCGTATCGGGACACGGATATAGCGTAAGCAAAGAAGTCGGAG
>JAZRRB010000331.1:0-2198 GCA_045650385.1 Candidatus Scatosoma sp.
CGTTGAACACCGCAACACGTTTTCGTGCAATTTCGACGCCAAAATATAGGCGTTATAGATTGGTTTTTTAATAAAATTCAGCGTAAAGAAGTTTCTAAATCCCGAAAAATCTTCCGTCATTTCGTGCTGTCCCGAAAGACAAATCAAGAGGTTTTTAATATTCAAACCCGAACGGATAAGGAAGTAAATAAAACGCACGAAGTACGCGGCGTTGATTTCCGTTTCGCGGAACATCAAAAACTTACACTCGTCCTTATTAAAAAATCCCATCGACGACGCGCCCCACTCGTCCGCGATAATCGGCGTATCGCCAAAACCGCATTTCTTGATGATATCGATTTTTGGACGCTGTCTATCGAGATTTCCCCAAGCGGACACACCGCCGTCGCCCGTATTGAGATAGGCAGGATCGGTGCCGTAGAAATGCAACGTGATGTAATTGAGCTCCAAATTTTTTTCCTTGACAATTTTCAAGAACTCTTCCAAGAAGAACATGCTTGTCGCAAGGGTAGGCCCGCCGACGGAAATTCTTGTACCCGCACGGCGTACGCCGCGGACAAACCCTTCGTACATAGCCACGTATTCTTCCACGCGACGAGGCGAATCGTACGGCTCGTCCTTCATAAAGAACGTGGGTATATCCGGCTCGTTAAAGCATTGACAATACCAACTATTTACCCTTTCCACACCGTAACGTTCTACGATATGCTTGGTGTACTGATAGCAAACTTCCTCCCAAATCTCGGGCGTTTTCGGGGGGGAAGTATTCCACATTTTGCCCTTGTAGCGTGTTTTCCCTTTCGCCGCACTTGATTTTTCGGCGCAGCTTCTTGCAATGCAATCGGGCATCCCCGCATAAGAAAGCAACAGATTGTACCCTTTTTCAATCAGGTAATCCATACGCAAATCGCTGAGCGTGAAATCAAAGCAGAGCTTGCCCGCCTCGTCAACCGATACGATATCCTCAAACATGGTATAGATACGGACGGTATGGCACGCTTTATCCGCCGCAATTTGATCCAAAATGCGTTTACCCCAATCGTCTTCTATCGCGTCCGTAGGATGGAAAAGACATCCGTTCCAAAAATTTTCCTGCCTTTTAACAACTTCGCTAGAAATCTTAATCATGCTACACTCCTTATTTGTCCTCAATCGCTTCCAATAAGCCTTTCAAATATCCTATCGCAAGCAATCTGCCTTGTGCGGCATAGCCAGCCACTTCCGTATTTTCCCCTTTCAAAGTCGGCACGTGGTCTACACGAATGGGAACGTTTATCCCCAAGCTTGTGTATAAACGAAGCAATTTTGCCATATCCAAATCTCCGTTGTCGTGAAAGGTTTCCCTAAATCCCTTCAAGGAACCCGTCGTGTTTCTAAAATGCACGAAGAATATTTTTTCAGCAAAATCCCGAATCGTCTTTTCCATGTCCGCGCCCATAATGTAGAAAGTCGCCTGACACATGGTAAGCCCCAAATTTTCGCTGGGATAAACATCGTAAATCGCTTTTTTGATATTCTCCACCGAAACCATAATTCGGGATACGTCGCCAAGCTTCGGCACAGGGGGATCGTCGGGGTGTAATGCCAATTTGATGCCGCACTCTTCCGCCGTCGGAATAACCGCTTTCAAAAAGTATGCATAATTATCCCACAGCTCTTTTTCCGAAATTGCAACCCCTGCTTTGGGTTGAAAATCGTTGGGGTTAAACTCGGTTACCAAAGCACCGCCCCGTTCTTCTATATCGCTTCTCGTTCTCAGCCAACCGATATGCGCCATCCAATTAAAGCAAATGCTTTCCATACCCAAATCACGCATAATCGGCAACATTTTCAACACCTTTTCAATGCTTTCATCACGTACATGGTCCCCTGCTTTAATGTGATCGTGCACTTCATTGGGCATCGGCTCTACAATAAGCGGCGTAATGCCGTAATCGGTAAAACGTTTATATACCGTCTGCCAATGCGCTTTATTCGTCAAATCAAAAGCCTTATTTTCAGGAAGCCGAATAACGCCGTGAGAAACACCGCTCTGTTTTGCGTAATCCCACGTTACCTCATAATCGCTTCTAAAATAGTCGGTTAAAATCATTAAACTCCTCCAAGCGTCAAGAATCCGCCGTCCACAGGTACAGTAATCCCCGTGACGAAGCCTGCGCCTTCGCCAAGCAACCAATTCACACAGCCAAGCAAATCTT
>JAZRRB010000332.1:0-1604 GCA_045650385.1 Candidatus Scatosoma sp.
ACTTCTTGAATCACCGCTTCACGACCCATTTGCAAAGCCTTTGCAAGGCCCTGGAATGCACCGGAACCAAGACTTTCGTTAATGTCTTCCGGGTTGATGCTGCCGCAACCGTGCAAGGCGATACGCACTTGCTTTTTATAGAAGTTGATATCTTCTTGCTTGGTTACTTGTTTTTCCGTGTTGGGGTCAACGTAAAGAAGTCTTTCAATCGTTTCGCCGCCAAGGATATCCTTCTCGAAAATTTCTTGCACGTCCTCTACCTGTACAAGACGGTAAAGCGTATCTTCGGGATAAATCTTTACAAACGGGCCTTGCGAACAAAAGCCAAAGCAACCCACTTGGTTGACGGTTACTTTATCGCCAAGGTCGTTTTTCGCAACCAGTTTTTCAAATTCTTTCGTAATCTCGTCTGAACGGGAAGAAAGACAGCCCGTACCACCGCAAAGTACGATATGACGTTTGCCATCGTTACCCGTAAATTTCGCATCAAGGCAGGACGCGCATTTCGCGCTCATTTGTTTAAGCTCGTCAAAATTCTTAATCATAACGCGTTCGCCTCCATATCTTTATATTCTTTCACAATTTGCGGCACAGCGTCTACCGTGAGTTTGGGATACACTTTGCCGTTAATTGTTACAGCAGGCGCGATTCCGCAAGCACCGATACAACGCAGCGCGTCAAGCGTAAACAAACCATCCGCAGACGTTTCTCCCGGTTTGATACCGATAATTTCGGAAAATTTATCGATGATTTGTTGCGCGCCTTTTACGTAGCATGCCGTACCCATACATACGCCGATAACGTATTTTCCTTTCGGCTGCAACGAGAAGAAAGAATAGAACGTTACTACACCGTAGATCTCTGCCACGGATACCCCCGTCCTATTGGATACAATTTCCTGCACTTCCAAAGGAATATATCCATATTCCTTTTGAATATCGCTCAAAATCATCATCAGCGGCGTTCTTTCATTAACGTATCTATCGCAAATTTCGTTAATCTTCTTTACCGCCGCCTCTTGCAAATGCGCCATTATGCCTCCTCCTTAAAAGTCTTTTCGACAAAATATCTCATTATGTATATCATAACATTTTTTTATTAAAATATCAAGAGCATTTTGTAAAATTTTAATCGATAAATCAATAATTTTTTAACGAAATAAGCAAGGTTTTCGCATAAAAGGAAAACGCGGACGCATTTCACCACGTCCGCGTTTTATTTATTCGCTGTTATTATCTATTATTGATAAGTTTCGTAAGTTCTACAGGGTCTACGATTTTGTCCCCCTTGTATACGCGCATGTTCCCCGAAGCGATTTCGTCGATGAGGATAACTTCGCCGTTGTTATAACCGAATTCGAATTTAATATCCCACAAATCCAAGCCGATGGATTTCAAATCGTCCGCAACTACTTTCGTGATTTTAAGCGTTTGTTCTTTCATGGAATTGAACATTTCCATACTCATAACGCCGAGCGCCGCAAGACCTTCCGCCGTAACGAGCGGGTCGCCCTTTGCGTCGTTTTTGAAAGTGCATTCTACGTAACCGCCTTCCAAACGCGTGCCGTTTTCGATATATTCGCCGTATCTACGGATAAAGCTACC
>JAZRRB010000333.1:0-2961 GCA_045650385.1 Candidatus Scatosoma sp.
TCACAGAACGACATGGCTACGATCCGACTTAAAGCGTTCCGTGAATGCAGGGTTGGAGGGTTTACGTTTTGCCAAGGGGGAGTTTTCTACGGGATAATCGTAGATAACGGTAGGTTGGATAAGCTTGTCCTCAACAAATGCGTCGAAGAGTTCGATAAGCACCCAACCCTTCGTTGCGTTTTCGTGTTCAAGTTCTACGCCCAAGCCAGCAGCAGCCGCACGTGCGTCTTCGTCCGTTGCCCAGTCGTTGTAATCCACGCCAGCGTACTTCTTCACAGCTTCCGCCATCGTCAATCTCGTCCAGTCGCCCATGTGGATTTCCGTGCCTTGGTAGGTGATATCCAGCGTTCCGCATACTTTGAGGGTAACCGTCTTGTACAAATCTTCAATCATGTCCATCATATCGAAATAATCGCTGTACGCTTCGTACATTTCGATAGAGGTGAACTCGGGGTTATGGTACGCGTCCATGCCCTCGTTTCTGAAAATTCTACCCACTTCGTAAACCTTATCCATACCGCCAACGATAAGACGTTTCAAGAAAAGCTCCGTTTCGATACGCATGTACATATCCAAATCGAGTGCGTTATGATGCGTTTTGAACGGTCTTGCATCCGCGCCGATTTCAAGGGGCAATAACGTGGGGGTATCCACTTCCAAATATCCGCGGTTATCGAGATAATTGCGGATTTCCTTTAAGATAAGCGAACGGGTACGGAAGGTATCGCGAACGTCCTTGTTCATGATAAGATCAAGGTGGCGCAAGCGGTATTTCATATCCTTATCTTGCAACCCGTTGTACTTTTCAGGCAAGGGGAGTAAGGATTTGGACAAAAGAGTAAGTTCGGTAACGTGTACGGAAACTTCGCCCGTTTGCGTTTTGAATACAAACCCCTTAAACCCAAAAATATCGCCGATATCGTAGTCCTTTTTATAGGACGTGTAATTTTCTTCGCCGATGTCTTGACGGGTAACGTAAATTTGGATAGAACCGCTTCTATCCGCAATATGCGAGAAAGACGCTTTACCCATGATACGGCGGGACATCATACGCCCAGCCATCGCTACCGTCTTGCCCTCGTACGCTTCGAAGTTGTTTTTAATCATCTCCGAATCCGCGTCGACGGGATATTTCACCTGCTCGTAAGGGTTTTTGCCCTCGCCAACGAGCTTGGCGAGTTTTTCACGGCGAATTCTCGCCTGTTCAATCAGCTGTTCCTCTTCCGATACGCCGTTTACGGGCGCGTTTTGCTTGTTTTCTTGCATTTGTAACCTCTTATTTTCGCTGTTTTGCGTAATTAGTCTAAAATTTCCTTAATGAGCAACTTATATTCGCCGTCAGGCGCATTTACTTTTACCACGTCGCCCTTTTTGTGCTTCAAAAGCGCCGCGCCGACGGGGGATTCGTTGGAAATCTTGTTTTCGATTGCGTTTGCTTCCATCGAACCGGTAATTTCGTATACTTCTTCTTCGTCCAAGTCCTCGTCGTAAACGCGCACTTTCGAACCGATGTGTACGGTGGAATTGTCGCTGTTTTCCGCGATAATCACGGCGTTTTTCAACTTATAATCAAGGTCGGCAATTTCAAGTTCGTTCGCCGCCTGTTCGTTGCGCGCCGCATCGTATTCTGCGTTCTCCGACAAGTCGCCGTGGCTTCTCGCTTCCGCGATACGTTCTACGATTTCTTGACGTTTTACCGTTTGCAAATAGGTGAGCTTTTCCTTTGCTTCGTCATACCCTTTTTGCGTCATCATGTATTGCTGTTCTGCCATATAAAAACTCCTTTTTCGTTCCGTTTGCTGTTTTGACTCGTCGGTTTTTTCGTGCAATACAACCCTTAACATCTACAAAAAAACATGCAAAAAAACCGCTCGCCTGACGAAACGACAAAAATCTACCGTGACTTTTCCTGCCCGAAAAAGCCACGGCGTTTATTTTTATTATCCTTATTATATATTATTTTTCCTTGTTTGTCAATGGTTTTCGAGGTTTTTCAAAAGAATTTCGCGCTTTTCCTCTTCCTTTTCGTCCAACTTTTAGCGTTTCGACAAAAAGGTGGACATCCTGTCAAACGCCTCGGATAAAGCGTTCATGCTCGTCGCGTACGAAATACGCACGTTGTTCGCGCCAAACGTACCAAACGCACTGCCGGGTACTACCGCTACTTTTTCCGATTTCAACAACTCTTCCGCGAACGTTTCGCCCGTAAGCCCCGTCGATTTCACGGACGGGAAGGCGTAAAACGCGCCGCGCGGTTCGAAACAATGCAACCCGATTTCCTGTAAGGAGTGGAGCACGAATTTTCTTCTCTTATCATACGAATCACGCATTTCTTCCACGGTGGCAAAATTATCCGAAAGTCCATCTTTAAGCGCTTCAATCGCCGCGTATTGGGACATAATGGGTGCGCAAAGCATACCGTATTGGTGAATTTTGAACATCGCGTCGTCAATTTCCGCAGGGGCGCAGGCAAAGCCCAAACGCCAACCCGTCATGGCAAACGCTTTGGAAAAACCGCCTACGTATATGGTGCGTTCCTTCATACCGGGAAGGGTAGCGATACTCGCGTGTTTGCGCCCGTAAGTAAGCTCGGCATAGATTTCGTCGGTGATAACGAGAAGGTCGTGACGGATAATCACTTCGGCAATCGCCTTCAACTGCTCTTCCGTCATAATCGCGCCCGTGGGATTATTGGGATAGGTGAGGATAATCCCTTTCGTCTTGGGGGTAATCGCCTTTTCAAGATATTCGGGCTTTAAGACGAAATTATCCTCTTCGCGGCACTCTACGTGCACGGGCACGCCGTCCGACATCGTAACAAGAGGAGCATACGACACGTACGCAGGATCGGGCACGAGAATTTCATCGCCGCGTTCTACACACGCGCGGAGCGCAAGGTCGATTGCCTCGCTGCCGCCCACCGTGATAAGGATATGCTTGGGGTCGTATTCCAAGCCGAAC
>JAZRRB010000334.1:0-2181 GCA_045650385.1 Candidatus Scatosoma sp.
CGGTGAAGGGTTGTCTGTGACCCTGCTTTTTACGCTCGTTCTTCTTTGCTTTGTATTTGAAAACGATGATCTTCTTAGCCTTGTCCTGCTTTACAACAGTAGCGGTAACCTTTGCGTTTGCAACTTCCGCACCAGCTTTAATACCGTTTTCATCAGCAACCATAAGCACCTTGAAGCTTACGGGTTCGCCTTCCGCTGCAGCGAGCTTTTCAACTCTTACAACGTCGCCAACCGCAACCTTATATTGCTTGTTCCCGTTATCGATAATAGCGTACATAGTTTTACCTCCTCTTTCCAGTCTCGAAGAAATTCCCTAGGCGCAGTCCTTTTTTTGTAAAAAGTGCTGACTTAAAAAAGCCCGTTTCTATCGGCTCGACTATTACTATAACACAAAACCCACTTTTCCGTCAAGCATTTTTACTTCTTTTTTTATATTTTTTCGCTTTTTTACCAAGAAAAGCATAAATAAACGGCGCGCAGGGCAAACTGTAAAAAAGGAGTGTGAACGATATGGAACATTTACACCGTAAGAAAACGGAAGAGGCGTTGTCGGAAATCTATCGCAATGCACAGCTCGCGCTGGTGTCGATTGCGGACATTTTACCCGAAGTGGGCGAAGACGAACAAATTAAAACGGAACTGCATGCACAGCACGAAGAATACGAGCGTTTTTCCGCCAAAGCATCGATTTTGGCGAAGAACATGGGCTTGGAGTTGAAAGAACCCAACCCCTTCAAAAAAGCGATGATGTGGGGCTCTATCAAGATGAGTACGATGAAGGATAACTCCCGCGCGCACGTCGCGGAAATGATGGTGCAAGGTACGGTCATGGGTATTACCGCCCTGCGCGCGAGCCTTGGGGAACTTCCCGAAGACGGAAACGAAGAAATCGTTGCCCTGTTAAAGGAAATGATTGAAACGGAAGAAACGTTTGAAAAGCGTTGGAAAGCGTATATCTAAACGGAATAAAAAAGAGCGTTGCAGTAAAATTGCAACGCTCTTTGCTTTATTTTTTATGTGCGTTCGGTTTGACAAGTATCGTCTTATAATCGGTATAAATGACAAACCCAGCCTTACTCTTATTCGGTTTTTTAACGTATTTTTTCTTGCAATAATCGACGGGGATTTTGTCGCTGTCCCGTCCGTCGGAGTAGTAAGCACATATCTCCGCGGCGTATAAAAGCAGTTCATCCCATACCTGTCTACCCTCTAACGCGATAATTACGTGGGAAGAATGGTATTTTTGGGTATGCAACCAAATATCGTCAGGGTCAGCCAAACGCACCAGGCTATCGTTTTGCAGGTTATTGCGCCCAGCGTAAATTTTGACACCTTCAAACTCGAACTCGCGGAAGGGAACAACCGTTTCCTTTTTCTTTGCGCCTGCCCGTTCTTTTTGTGCGCGCAGTAAGCCGATTTCCGTCAACTCCGTTTCAATTTCTTTTAGGTCAAGCGCGGTTTCTGCGGACGAAATTGCCGAAAGCACGCTGTCGGTGTAATCAATCTCTTTCTCTTCCGCGTTCAGCATCGGGGTTAAAATTTCTTTCGCGCGCTTGTGCTTGTTATAGGTCTTAAAATACCGTTGCGCATTCTTTTGCGGGGAAAGGGTGGTGTCGAGTGAAATTTTCACCGTGCCCCCCTGTTCGTCGTACCAGTTTTCGAGCGTAATCTCGGACATGCCCCTGTCTAATCGGTATAAATTCGCCGTCAACAGCTCCCCTTTGATACGGTATTCGTCCGCCTTTTCCGCATCCTTCAACCGCTCTAAGGTTTCCTGCAACTTCTTCGTTTGCTTTTTCTTCAAAGCGCGGACGGTGTTTTCCAACTTCCGCTTTTTATCGTCGAACCCCTTTTTCGTTTCCCGTGAAGTGTAAAATTCATCTTCCGCTTTACATAAAGACGGCATTTCCACACCGCCGTCCACAGGGAACGCGAAGAAATCCACCATACTGCCGTTTGCCATTTTGATACAGGGCTGGCAGGGCTCGTTTTCGCAAAATTCTCCAACGAACGCCCAAAGGGGCGCACCGCTTGCTTGCGCGCGCTTTACAATCTCCCTTGCGGTGGGCAATGCAAGCCCGAAAACGTTGTCGAATAGGAACAAGGAAAGATCTTCGTTGTCCACCCCGTCAGGGCGCAAGGAAAGGTAGTTTTCCAGCCGTGAACGCATACCTGCCCCGT
>JAZRRB010000335.1:0-2223 GCA_045650385.1 Candidatus Scatosoma sp.
AGCATATACCAAGGTAAACATCCAGTAGGAAATGGTTGTCGTTTCATACGCACCCTTTGTGAAAAGTAGGATAGGTCCACTGGCGCTCAAAATTCCAACAACGTCTAACAAAAGGAGCGTGGATAACGTCGGCAACAACAGCGGAACGAGAATGTTCGTCAATTCCTTCCAAGGTCCTACGCCGTCCAAACGGGCGCTTTCCAACACTTCCACAGGAATTCTCGCCAAGGAACCGCCCAAATAGAGCATATTCTTCGTCCAGCCCATCCATATAACATAAACAACCATCGTCCAGGTTGCCGTCTCCGAACGGAAGAGCAACGAAGGCATCTTAAAATCTGGATTGAACATCTTGATAATCGTCTCAATCGCCCCATTGGGATTGGTGATGTTTTGGAATAACGAAACAAACACAACGGGAGAGATAATCGCCGGCATGTATAATATAAATCTGAACGCCCTATATGCCGCAATCTTCTTATAGAAGAAATAAGACAGGAATATAGACAATACAAACAATACCAAGTTCGCCCCGAAATAAATAAACGTATTTCTAATTGCAATCAAAAGCTCTGACCCAGGGGCGCGAACTTCGTTCCAAAGCATCTCAAAATTCACCCAACCCGCAAACTCCCCGTTTCTTTTGAACGCCAAGAAGAATGAATCAATGTTGGTGTATACGTATATCGTAAAAAATTCGATAAGTGGTAATGCAATAAGAAGATAAACGAAGATGGTGTCGTTCAACTTCTTAGCTTGACCCATACTTCTTTTCTTCTTCGTCATCAATACATCCATATAACTACCTCCTTTTATTACCTTTTGTGGTTTTAATTTCTGAAACTCGATTTAAAATATTTTCCGCGGTTTTCAGATTATTTGCATATTTCTCACGAAATTCTTGCGGGGTGTTCCCCGTCACGTCTTTAAAAAATTTAATATAGGAATACGCCGATTTGAAACCGACAAAGCTTGTAATCTTGGTGATGGAATCCTGCCGATGCATTAAATTGTAAAAAGATAGCGTAATCCTCTTTCTTTTTTGATATTGAATCGGGCTGTACCCCATATATTTTTTAAACTGTCGCATCAAATGCTGTTTGGATACGAATACAATCTCCGACAGCTGTTCCAGCGTAATATCTTCGCGCACATTGGCGTCTATGTAAGCCCTTGCGATCTCCACGGGCGAAGTCTTTGTTTTGGATACAGGCTCTAACTGCACTTTATTGCTAGAAAATGCAACCAACCCATCTCTCCACAAATTTGACGAACATAAAAATACGATAATCAGCTGCAAATACGACGCAACGATTTCGTTGCTAAATTCGCAATCGGTTGACAGCGCTGCGTACATTTTATCCAACCAGCCGAGTATTTCATCTCCATGCTTCCCCAAGTATATTTTACAATCGCTCGCCGTCGTAGGAAAATGCAAAGAAGTAACCCCTAAGCAATAATAGGACAGTTGGCTCTCCCCTACTTCTATGTGAGGCAAGCTTGCGTTAATAACAAGTACATCTCCTTCGGCGATAGGGATTTCTTCTCCACTGACAAACATTTTTCCCGTGCCGTTCGTTATAAAGAACAGTTCGCAAAAGGTATGTTCGTGTTGACAGAGCTCGTCGTTGGATAAATATTCCTTACGCGCACGAAAAATATGGCTCATTTGCAAAAGCTTGTATTTCTTGCCGTTCAACCGATTTTCTATATCGCACAAATACAACCCTTGTTCTCTTAATTCTCGTCTCATCGATACCCCTATCCCTTTACGTAAAATTAGCGCAACTTTGTCTTATCAAGCTGTATGCGAAAGATGATTTTTCCCGTCTTGGGTGCACGATATTCCTCTCGCAATTCCGGTCCGCAGGACGCCGTCCCAACGCCGCTCATCGCTGCGTCAATATTCACGTATACGCCGTCGCTGATTGGAAGTTCGAAGTCGTGTGCAGCCGATTTAATCTGCCCCGTCGAATAAGGTAAAACACTAAACGAGAAGGCTTTGTCCGCCGTAATCGTCCACCCATTTCCAATCGACAACCTAGTCGTCCCATAATGGCTGCCTGTTTCTTGGGGTTTTACCCAAGGAAAATATTCTTTTTTTGCCGTTGAACGATACGTTCCGTAATCGCTTGCGCGATGTTTATCTATGTAACTTTCATAAGGCCCGTAGCCTGCGTATTCAAAGGAGTTTTGATATTTAGGTAAGGCAAATTCAAAACC
>JAZRRB010000336.1:0-2741 GCA_045650385.1 Candidatus Scatosoma sp.
ATATGTTTGCTTATGCAAGCATTACCGCAGGCAGAGTTATCGCTTGGATAGGTTTTGCATTGTTTGTTTTGGCTACGGTACTCACCATTGTTTCGGGTATTTCTTACGTATTGAAAAATAAACACGTTTTGAAAGAAAATAACGATTGATAAGGGATTTACGATACTTATGAAAAATGCGTGCCTTGTATGGAACAACGGAAAAAATAATGCTTTTGATGGTGGTGTGACGTCGGTGACGGACACCTTCCGTTTGGGTGGCTATATTTTCGACGAAGTGCGTATTTTATTAAATTCTGACGAGAAGAAATTGTTAACTGCCGTAGGTGATTTGCAATCCATTTACGATAACGTTGTGGTGATAACGGATAAATCGTACTTGTTATATGCAAAAACAACGCTTTCCACCATGCTCGGGGAAGAAAATTTCCAAGGCACGGTAAGCGGCGCTGGGATATTTACCAAAAACGAAAAATCATTGATTTTGATTTCCGCTAATGAAAGCGAAGGGGGTATCGGTTACGTAAAAAGTACCTGTTTGCCCTATTTGCAAAGAAAGTACGGCCTGAAGCTGGATAGAACGGTGATTCGCGCGGTGGGGGCAAACGAACAACACGTGAAGAATTTGCTCATAAAAGCGCAAGCGATTGACGGCGGAAAAATGCGATATTTTCATACGAGAAAATTCGACGAAGACGTGATTGAAATTTTATACGACGAAAACGTTTCCAAGCGGATTGCCGACGACGTTTTGCGCGTATTTGCCGAAGGCCTTGACGAAAGCGTTTACGCTTTGGACGATACGCCGCTTGATAAACAACTTGTACAGCTGTTAAAACTCCGTTTGCGAAAAATTAGCGTAGCGGAATCGTTCACAGGTGGGGGGATAGCCAAGCGTATTGTGTCCGTGTCGGGGGCAAGCGAGGTGTATTTTGAAGGACTGAATACGTATAACGAGCTTTCTAAAATCAAACGCCTTGGCGTCAACGAATATACGTTAAAATCATTTGGGGCGGTATCCGACCAAACTGCGTATGAAATGGCGGCTGGTTTGATTGCAACGGGGAATTGCGACATATCCATAGCGACGACGGGGCTTGCAGGTCCGGCGACGGATAGGTCTATGTTGCCGGTAGGACTTTGTTACGTGGCGATTGGAACAAAAGAAAGCGTATACGTTTACCGTTATAAGTTTGACGGTACAAGAGAAGAGATTACGGAAAAAGCAATCAATTACGCCTTGTTTTTGGCGTATAAACAACTGAAAAATATGTAAAATATTGATATACGGAAATAAAAAACAGGAGATAGAACATGGCAAACGAAAAGAACACGGAAAAAATGAAAGCGTTGGACGCAGTCCTTTTGCAAATTGAAAAACAGTACGGTAAAGGCTCCATTATGCGTTTGGGCGACGAAGCTGGAAAGACGGAAATTGACGTTATTCCCTCCGGTTGTCTTACGCTCGATTTGGCGCTTGGTATCGGCGGTTTCCCTCGTGGAAGAATTATTGAAATTTACGGACCTGAATCTTCGGGTAAAACGACGGTTGCGTTGCATGCGATTGCGGAAGCGCAAAAAATGGGCGGTGTAGCGGCATTTATTGACGCGGAACACGCACTTGATCCCGTCTATGCAAAAAAATTAGGGGTAAACTTGGAAGAATTGTACGTTTCTCAACCTGACACGGGCGAACAAGCGCTCGATATTACGGACGCGCTGGTTAGAAGCTCGGCTGTGGATATTATCGTTATCGACTCGGTTGCGGCGCTCACGCCCAAAGCTGAAATTGAAGGGGATATGGGTGATTCGCACGTAGGTTTGCAAGCGAGATTGATGTCGCAAGCGCTTAGAAAATTGACGGCAATCGTCAATAAATCGAAGACGTGCGTTATTTTCATCAACCAACTTCGTGAAAAGGTTGGCGTTATGTTTGGTAGCCCCGAAACGACGCCGGGTGGTAAAGCTTTGAAATTCTACGCAAGTATGCGTTTGGATATCCGTAGAACGGATACGCTTAAAGACGCGGACGGCGCGATGGGCAATAGAACGAAAGCAAAAATCGTAAAAAATAAGCTTGCGCCTCCTTTCCGTCAAGCGGAATTTGACATTGTCTTTGGTGAGGGCATTTCCCAAGAAGGCTGTATCATGGACATGGGCGTTCAATTCGATATCATCGGCAAGAGCGGTGCTTTTTATAGCTATAACGGCAACAAAGTGGCGCAAGGCAAAGAAAAAATGCGTTTATTCTTGAAAGAAAACCCCGAAGTGCGTGCGGAGATTGAACAAAAAATCCGCGAAGCGGCAAAAGGGAATAAAGAAATGCTTGAAGAAACGAGCGAAGAGTAAAAATGATAAAAATGCGAGAGGCAGGTATGCGTTCTCGCATTTTTTTTGGAAATTATTTTACGATTAGGAAAAGTATTTTTGCTCAAACAATTGACTTTTACATAAAGATATTGTAAAATAGTAGGTGATAGAAAGAAATTATTATTCAAGTTTATATAAAACTTGTGAAAATACTCGATTTATCAATATAATTTTAATACAGGAGGCACAAAAATGCACAACGTTAATTTGAGTTTCCTGTTTCTCTCTACAACGATGCCTATGTGGCTGGGAATTATTCTTCCCGTTGCGGCAATCGTAATCGGCGCGGTATTGACGCTGCTTATTTATCAAAAGTCCACGGCGAAAAAAGTGGGCTCGGCAAAAGAACAGCAACGCAAGATCGTAGAAGAG
>JAZRRB010000337.1:0-3508 GCA_045650385.1 Candidatus Scatosoma sp.
CCTTAACGATATCGCCGCTGTACTTGATACCACCGTCTGCAATTACTCTCTTACCGAGCTTGTCCGCCATTTCCGCGCAATCCATAACCGCCGTAAGTTGAGGCACGCCGATACCTGCAACGACACGCGTCGTACAAATCGAGCCGGGGCCGATACCTACCTTTACAACGTCCGCACCTGCTTTGAAAAGCGCTTCCGTTGCCGAAGCCGTCGCTACGTTTCCTGCGATAATCGTAAGGTTGGGGAACTTCGAACGAATTTCTTCTACCTTCTTCAAAACCCCTGCCGAGTGGCCGTGCGCCGTATCGATAGCAATCAAGTCTACGCGCGCTTCCACAAGCGCGGAAATTCTATCTACTGCGTTTGCCGCCGTGGATACTGCCGCACCGACGAGAAGTCTGCCGTTTTCGTCTCTTGCCGAGTTGGGGTATTGAATAGATTTTTCAATATCTTTAATCGTGATAAGGCCTTTCAAATAGCCTTGTTCGTCTACGATAGGCAATTTTTCGATTCTGTGTTTGCCCAAAATCTTTTGCGCTTCTTCGAGGGACGTGCCAACGGGAGCGGTAACCAAGCCCTTTTTCGTCATGATGTTGGAAATGGGCTGTTCGTAATTGCTTTCAAAACGCAAATCACGGTTGGTTAAAATACCCACGAGTTTGCCGTTTCTGGTGATGGGCACACCGCTAATACGGTATTTTTCCATAAGCGCAACCGCGTCTTTTACGAGGTTGTTGGGTGCAAGGAAGAACGGATCGGTGATAACGCCGTGTTCGCTACGCTTTACTTTGTCTACGTGCGAAGCCTGTTCTTCAATCGACATATTCTTGTGAATAATACCGATACCACCTTCACGCGCCATGGCAATCGCCATGCGGCTTTCAGTAACCGTATCCATCGCCGCGCTGATTAAAGGCAAATTGAGTTGGATTTTATCCGTCAATTTCGTCTTTAAGCTAACTTCGTGCGGAAGTACGCTCGATGCTTGCGGAATCAAAAGCACATCGTCAAACGTCAAACCTTCTTTGATAATTTTGCTGCTCATAGGTATTTCTCCTTGTATATATAAAAACTTTATTTTCTTCTTTGGTGGATTAGAGGGAAAGCAACGTTTCTAAATACGCCCTGTCCGCTTCCGTTAAATCGGCGTCGCGTAACGCTTCCAACTTCGTTTTGGTAACGCTAAGCGTGTCCGCGTCTTTTGCCCTGCTTGCCGTAATGTATAAAAGCGCCGCCGCGTTCCCCTTTTCGAACGCACCGCCAAGCGATGCAAACGCTGTGGAAATTGCTTCCGTCTTTTTGCCTTGCGAATATTGCGCCATCGTCACTTGTCCGTAAACGTACTGCTGATAAGACATGGAAATCTTTTCGTTTTCCGTTGCCGTTTCGTTATCCTTTGCAATCTCTTCGTTGCGCATTTGACAATATTGTGCAAATTCGTCGTCTTGAATCAAAAGCAAACCGTGTTCTTCAATTTTTTCAACGTCCTCTAACAAAATAGAGGTTTCCGTCGCAAACGCCGCGTAAGATACGATGTCCGTACGCTTATACGCCCGCGCCGCATATTTCACACTCGCTTTATTCATCCCCAAATCGTAAGTAATTTCCATCATCGTGCTGGGGAAAATAACGCAAAGAAAGAAAAGCATTATGCCGAATAACGCGACTACTGCAATCAACGTCGTCAAAATAGACCGTAAAATCACTCTATCCGCGCGCATACGCTTCTCCTCCAAATAGTATTTATACTATTTTAGCATATTCAAAATAAAAAATCAACTGTATGAACGAATTTTATTTGTCATGTTTGCAAGCTTTTTTTAATATAATAGCACTATGAGAAACCAATCGCAACAATTCCCCACTATTTTACACCCGAAAAAACGCTTTTTACACGCCATACTTTTGCTCTCCGTCATTTTCTTTGGATTCTTTTTTACTGCCTGCAATAAAAAGGTGGATTACTTTTCCTACGTCTCCGAACTGCGAAGCAATATCCTTTGCGCACAAACGGATAACTACTTTTTAAGCGTTTACGCGGTGGAAAAAGAATACCCTTATAGCTTAGACGGGGTAAAAAGAGAAACGAGTATGCGCACGGAAATCCGTTTGCTTGCACCAAGCGGCGATAAGACGTATGAAATTTCCTTTCAGCTAAACGATACGACGTACGGCGGTGAAATGTCTTACGACAACGTTCGCGCGGAATATTATTATTCTTGCTCCTTAGACGTATCCTCGTTATCGCAAATAGAGTGTATGTTGATTTGTGGTGATGAACAAATCCCCCTTTGCGCCAAAACGGTGAAAACGGAAAACACGTTATCCCCCCAAGACGTGCTTGCAAAGTTGCAAGAAACGGAAAGCGAACTGTTTACCTCTCTCACCGATAAATACGGGTTTGCAGGGGAAATTTACATGCGACTTTTATATGAGGATTTCCCCTATTACTACGTAGGCGTAATCGATAGAAACGGCAATACGACTGCCTTTTTAATGAACGGGGAAACGGGCAAAGTTTTAGCACGTAGACAGGGTTAAATATATAACTAAGGGCGGCAAGCACGTATGCTTGCCGCCTTATAATTTTCTATTTATCGTCGTTGATAATGTTTCCGATGTCTACGTTTTTTTCAATAAGTTTTTTCGTATATTGCCAAATCTCTTCCGAGCCTTTCGCCGTTTTTTCTTGGCGTTTAATCACCTGCGATTTTTTAACGATATGCGTTTGCCAATCCTTGCCGTTATTGGCATCGTTTAATAAAAGCGGTTGAAAATTATCTATTGCATGCGCAAACCTCGCTTCAGGCGTTTCGTTTGCTTCAAACTCGTGAAAGAGCGCAATCATCTCTTCTTTTTGTTCGTTTGGAAGCAATCCGAAAATACGCTGTGCCGCACGTTCTTCCCTTTCCGCTTGGAAAGCGAGCGCGTCCGTATCGTACGCGTACGTATCCCCTGCATCAATTTCTACGATATCGTGAATAAGCGCAATCATCATCGCTTTTGCTACGTCAAATTTTTCATTGGAATATTCTTTGAGTAAATAAATCATAAGCGCCATATGCCAAGCATGCTCGGCATCGTTTTCTTGGCGTTTATACCCCGTGAGGTGCGTTTGACGATAAATTTCCTTTTCCTTATCCGCTTCTAAAATAAAAGCGAGTTGTTTTGCAAATCTTTCTTTATCCATACTATTTCTCGAAAGTTTTTCTTTTATTATAGCACGAAAATACGTACTCAAAAACAAAAAGAAGCCGCCAGCCGAGCATCTCTCGGTTTATCGCGCCCCGTGGGTAACGCGATTAAAAACGGCTTCTATATATATTATATACCACAATAACGTATGTGTCAAGTAAAATTTAGACAGCAAGCAACACCGCCTTTCTTTTTACCCCAAAGACGGAAAATATTGTTTTGCTTTCCGTATCTTTGTTGAACGTCCGCCTTAATCGAATCCGCCGAAAGGTCGATAGAGTGTAAGTACGGGCGAAGTTTCGTCAAAAGCATT
>JAZRRB010000338.1:0-4226 GCA_045650385.1 Candidatus Scatosoma sp.
GATGTTGTTTTGCTTGTAAATTTCATCATAACCCCAGTTTTTAACGCTGGTTGCCGTACTATCTCTATGATATACTTGGTACATATCAGGATCGATAGGCGAAGACCATGCAGCCGCCCATACTTGAAGTTCACCCGAAGCAAGCTTGATAAGCGCTTGCGGATCGTTTCTAACCGTAATCTTGAAACCGCACTTATTCAAAATATTCGCAGCTTCTTGGAACATCGTATATGCAGGGTGGTCGTCCGAACCGCCGGCAATCGTAAACGTATATTCGAGCTTATCGCCAGCAGTGTTAACGTAAATACCGTCGCTACCTTCCGTATACCCTAAGGTCGTAAGATCTTCTTTAATGGTATCGATTGCAAATTTTTGATCTGCCTTGCCCGTTACGTTTTCATCGTTCATATCGCCGTAATAGGTCAAATCGCCAATCTTATCCGCACCGCCATCATAAGGCGTAAGAATTTTTTCACCGTTTCTATCAGCGTCGCCATCCTCGTTAAGCGCAGGATAATACGCAGACGTTAAGGACATCGAACGATAAATCTTTCTGGAAAGCGAACCATAATAGTTCTTCGGATCGTCCAAATTCATCGTCTTCATGATAATACGACGAATATTGATATCAGGCACATATTTTGCGTTTACACCAACATAACCGTAACCATTCGTTTCATAGTGCGTATAGGCAAGTTTATCGGTATATTTACCAAGTTCCTTTACGTTATCCGTAGAAGCATTGGGCGTACCGAAATGCACCGTACCAGCAGCAAGAGCGTTCATGAGTTGGTCGGAACTGATAACTTGATAACGAAGGTATTTAATCTTCGCGTTTTCAAGTTCTTTACCAACCGTATGGAAATAATCGTTACGTTTATAATATACAACGTTATTATTCCAGAAAGTATCCGCATTTTTCGCATCACCATCGTTCTTCGACCAAGCCATGTATGCACCTGCACCTACGGGCACACCCGTCTTTTTGGGCGCTTGCAATACTTTATCGAAGAAGTCTTTTTCACCAAACGCTACGCCGAAATTATCCGTACGGTTAGCTTTTTTATAATAATCGTCGTATTTAGCGTCAACAGCGCTGTTACCGTCACCATAGTAGTGCATAGGAGAAACGGTAAATGCGAAGTTATGAAGTGCTTTCGGGTCTACTTTATCGATAACAATCTTCAATACGTCGTGCCCTTGCGCATCCAACGTGCTACCCATTTCGCCGCCATTAAAGGACATCGTATGATACGTAGAAATACCGCTAATATTCTTTACAGGCATACCGTCGGAAGAAGCCTTCAACTCGGAATAATGTTCATCCAAAAGTTGGGCTGCGATTTCTTCACGGAGTTTATCCCCCGTTGCCCAGTATTTCAACACGTCGCCGCTCATAAAATTAAGACTTTCATTAACATACGTTTCGTATACCGTTTGAATCGCCTTATTTTTCATTGCGGTGTTATACGCATCCGAACCCTTTTCAAGCCCGTTAAGCGCCGCTTGCATATCCGATTTATACGCATCACCCATATCGTTATCGTTTGCATCTTTTTTGTCAAGCGTCGTAATATACTTACCGTTGGAATCCTTCCTCGCTTCATACGCGCCGTTGCTCGATCTATCATATTCAATTTTTACAAGGCCAGCATTGTAATAGTATACTTCCCAGTCTTCCGTGAAATTGAATTCTTTTTCGTAGCTTTCCAATGAGCCGACGTTTGCCGTCCAATCAGAATTCACCTCTTCGCGGAAAAATTCTTTTGCTTTTGCAAAATCCGCATCAATCATATCTTGATTTTGCGATTCGTAGCCAGAATCGTTATCTGCGCCGCAATATTTATCAAGTACGTATTGAATACGCATGTCCGCCGTGGAATAAAAACCTTTTTTGATATCGGTGTTGTTAGACTCGTCTGCCGTCAATTCTTGCGTACGATAAGCATTTAAGCCTTGAATCTTCGTCGAGTAAATGGTAGCCGAACCCATATACAACGGATCGAGATATACGTACAAGTTAAAGAGTACGTCGTCAATCGTCAAATCATCACCGTCGCTATACTTAATGCCGTTTTTGATTACAAATTCGTATTCCGTTCTCTCTGCTTTACTCGCGTCTTCCGTGACATTGCCTTCGCCTTGATTTTTCGAATCGTACATCGTCTGCTTATAATCAAGCGCAACCGTAGCCTCGTTTTCACCGCACGTAATTTGACCTTTTTCATCCAACGTAAGCATGCTAAGCTGCGTTTGCGCCGCAATCGTTACGTCCGTAGCACTCGTCGCATAGAAGGGATTGAATTTACCGTCCAACGCTTCTGTGCTCAATACAAGCGGTTGAGATTCGGGATCGTGTTTTACCCCTTCCTCGTCGCCATCGCAACCACAAGCCGCAAAGTATGCCGTCGATAAAAACGCTAACATGAGGCACGATATTCTTTTAATATTATTCTTCATACTATATCCTCCGATATTTTTTCCTTTTTAATTTTTTAAATCGAAATTTCTTCCGTGTTTCTATCAATTACGATATTTTCTTTATCGAACGTTACTTTCAAACCACCATTTACAGCTGCTTGATCGGTTTCAAATCCGCCGAATAATACGTTCTCAAAATACCACTCGCCGCCGCGTTCCATGTTATCCAAAATACCGCTCTTTTCACGGGTGATTTTCATGGTAATTTGTCCAGTTAACGCAACGTTATTAATCGTTACCGTTTCCGCAATGGAAGAACAAAATACAAATGCTTTTGCGTGTACGTTGCTTCCCAAGGTGCACTTAAACGTAAGATTTTCAAAGGTTACGTTTTCCATTTTCGCATTGCCCGTCAATTGACCAAACGTCGAAACCGTAACGTCTTTGATTTCCCCACTATACACCGTAAGGTTTTTAATCGTGTAACCATTGCCTTGCAAATTCGAATTAAACGTGGATAAACACTTAACTTCATTATTACCAAAATCAATATCGTTAGCAAGATAATAATTCGTCGTTGCCGTCGTTTCGAACATACTCTTAACGTTCTCAGCCGTCTTCAAGATTGTCCAATCGCCTTTTATGTATTTTAAGTAAATGTTACAATCTTCTCCCGAATTGTCATCTACGATAGGCCATTGCACTACTTGTTTGCACTCCACGTCCGTGTAATACTCAAATGCGGTATATCCAATCGCCTCGGGCGCAGTTTTGGGCATGGGACGTTTTCCCGATTGATAATCGTAAGATTTTAACAACGCATTATTTTGTAATACCGTATTGCCATCTTTTAAGGTGAACGGAGCGTCAGGGGTAATTTCAGGACAAACAAGGTAAACGTTCACCGAAACGTTCTTTTTCCACTTTGCATACAAAACAATATCGTCGCCGTCTTTCAATCTTTGAGAGAAATCAAAAGATTCGGATTGGAGCACTACGTCGCCGTTACTATCCAACAATGCTTTCCCTTCGGAATCCGTTTTTGCTTCATACCAACCAACCAAAGAATAATTTGTTTTCGTCGGGGTGGGTATTGCGCCGTTCGTTACCGTATCTACGCCTATATTAATAGCAACCGCGCCTTCCGAAAAATACAATTTTTTCATAGTAACGTCCGTGCCGAAATACGCGCCGTTGCCGTTTGTGTAATATGTAACGCATGCGTTCATGCCCGTTTCTTCTCTTTTTTCATCCAAGGTGTATTGGAATTTACAACCACCAAGAAGAAGCAACGATGCCAAAACAGCAAAAAAGGCAATCAACTTCCATTTCCATCTTTTTTTCATTAGGTATTTCCTTTCCCTATATTTGGATTTATCAAAATTTATTTTTGGCCATAATCTCCCAATTTCGATTATGACACAATTATTATTGTATCGCAATTTGTTGATTTGTCAAACGTTTTTTAGTAGTTTTTTGAAAATTTTTGAAATTTTTTTATTTTTTTTGATTTTCCCCCTGTTTTCAGGGCAAAAAAAATAGCGTCTGACAAAATTCCTTGCCTTAAAATTATATGCTTTTAAGCAAAGAAAGTCAAACGTTTTTATCTGAGCACAGCAAAATATACCCCTACTACTTGCAGGAGCCTCTTTTGTACGTTCCGCAGCCTTACGCTGCCTTTTTCTTCAAGAATCGTATGCTGTAATTCCTATTCTCTTTCAGTAATTCGATTAAATCAAGCCTTTTTTGAATCGGCGTCCACCACTTACGTTTACCGTCCCTATCTCTCAAAGACGAGTGAGGTC
>JAZRRB010000339.1:0-2398 GCA_045650385.1 Candidatus Scatosoma sp.
CGAATGTTCGTGGACGTTGAAGGTAAGCGTTTCGGATGAATTGCCTACCGCATAACGCAATATGTAGAATTAACATTGAAAGTGGACGGGCGATTTTTTCGCCCGTCCCCCTAAATAGGGGAGAGTAAGGAGAAATTATGGAAACAAGGTTAGTGGTGGGGGCGGAAGATAGAAAAGCTCCAACTCCGCAAAAAATTTCCATAGGGAAAAGAAAAATTTGGAAGGATTTGCGGCTGTATTTAATGTTTATACCAGGCTTAATTAGCTTGATTGTATTCTGCTATGTACCTATGTACGGTTTGCAACTTGCCTTCAAAGAATATAAACCCAACCTTGGTATCTGGGGCAGCGCGTACTGTGAAAATTTATTTGATAATTTCAAGTATGCGGTGGCTACCAGAGGTTTTTGGCGTTTGGTGAAAAATACGCTGGCGTTGGGCGGATTAAAGTTGATATTTGCATTTCCTTCGTCGATTATTTTGGCGTTGCTCATCAACGAGGTGACGTGGAAGCCCTTTAAAAAATCGGTGCAGACATTGTCTTATTTGCCGTATTTCATTTCTTGGGTTATCGTCAATGCGATTTTGCAAATCTTTTTAAAATCGGAACTTACGGCGAGCGGTGCCGTGTTAAATATTATTATCGAAGCGTTTGGGGGGACGCCCATAGATTGGTATAACGAACCGAAATACTGGCGCGCAATCCTTACGATCACGAACATTTGGAAGAATATGGGTTGGGGAACGATCGTCTTTTTGGCGGCGCTCACCAACATCAATTCGGATTTGTACGAGGCGGCGCAAATTGACGGCGCGGGGTATTGGAAGCAATGTTTGCACGTGACGATTCCTGGCATTATGCCTGCAATTTGCATGACGCTGATTTTGAGTATTTCGGGTATCGTCAAGGACGATTTTGAACAAATTTATGCTTTGGCGGGCGAAGGCAGTTTGCTTGCACAAACGACAGAAGTGTTGGGTGTATGGATTTACAAATCAATGAAATCGGGCAACTTCTATGCCTGGGGCGAAGCCACGGCAGTGGGGTTAGTGCAAAGCTTGATTGGTTTGGTGTTGGTATCCATCTCCAACTGGTTGGTACGAAGAACGGGCAACGAAGGGTTATGGTGAGCGTATGAAGATGAAAGCAAGCAAAGGCAGAATCGCCTTTAATATATGCAATTACACTATACTTGCCCTGCTGACGATCGTATTTGTCGTGCCGTATATGTACGTGCTTTCCACGTCGTTTTCCAACGAATACGTATTTTATGACGTTGGATTTAAGTTGTTACCTCAAAAGTGGAGCTTAGACGCCTATAAATTCTTGTTGACGTATGACAATCAAATGTTGACGTCTGTATGGAATTCGGTGTTGGTGACGGTGGGCGGAACGTTTTTAACGACGTTGGTATCTATGTTATATGCATATCCGTTGTCGAAAAAATATCTTCGCGGGCATAAGGCATTCGCGCTCATTATGATTTTCACGATGCTGTTTAGTGGCGGATTGATTCCGTATTATTTCGTGGTTACATCTATTTTTAAGAGGGAATCTTTGTGGATGCTGATTATTCCGAACTGTATGGCTCCGTATTATGCGATATTGATACGAAACTTTTTCATCGGGATTCCCGACAGCTTGGAAGAGGCTTGTAAAATAGACGGCGGTAACGATTTTTTGATTTTATTCAAAATCTATTTTCCGCTTTCCATGCCCGTTATCGCAACGGTTATGTTGTTTGCGGCGGTATCCAAATGGAACGATTATATGTCGGCGTTGCTGTTTATCACGGATAAGAGCAAATATCCCTTGCAATATTTTATCCAGATGATTTTGGACAGTCCTGAACATATCTACGCGAGCAACGCAAGTATTCCTACGCAAACATTGAAATATGCGGCAGTTGTGTTCGGCTCGTTACCGATGATTATTTTGTATCCGTTCTTGCAGAAATTCTACATCAACGGCATGGTCATGGGTAGTGTAAAAGAATAAAAAAATATCTTCAAGAAATAAGGAGAATTTTATGAAAGTAATTAAGAAAATGATGGCAACAGTTTTAGCGGCTTGTACGGTTCTTTCCGTTGCTGCATGCGGCGGTGGGCAAACAAGCAACAACGGCCCCGTTATGGAAGGCGATACTTACGTATTGACGATTTATCGTTCTCGTGATTCGGGTATGACGGACGGCGATCGCGATGATGAAGTAAAGGCTGCGATTGAAGCAAAGTTCTTTGAAGATACGGGTACGAAAATTTCGTTGGACGTACAGTTGTACACGAACACGCAAATCAAAGACGTTGTATCTGTAAACTTCGGCAATCCTAACAAGAATATCGACGCAATTTTCCATTATCTCTCGGAAGACGCAGGCAGCTCGATTACGGGGTACGCG
>JAZRRB010000340.1:0-1803 GCA_045650385.1 Candidatus Scatosoma sp.
TGGCTACGATCCGACTTTTTACCACCGCCTCTTGAAAGGCAACGAGCAGCACGCCAAGCACGAGCGTCAACGCCGCTATTATATATTTTTCCGTCTTTGTCATAGCCACTCCTTATACAAAATTATTCTCACGCACTATCCGATAAAATATACGCCCGTCAAACCATTTCGAAGCGGGAGACGATTTCCTTCGCCACGGCGCCTTTCCCGACTTTCCGTTGCGGTATATTTGACGGATTTACACCGCCGCATAACCGTCTCTCCACTTTTTACGAAATATATTACAATATATGCAAAAACCTTGAAAAAGTACACGACTTTTTCAAGGTTTTTCAAAAAATATTCCGTTTTTTATAATTCGATTACGTGAAGCGTACTTAACACCTCGGCGTATTTTTCTTTGGTAAAGGACAGCGCACCCGTCGTCATGACCGTTGCCGTTCCTGCCGCCACACCCGAGCGTAAAATCTCGGAAATGGGCGCACCCTCCGAAAGGCGAATCGCCGCCGCCGCCACCATGCCGTCGCCAGCTCCAACCGTGGAATTCATCGCCACGTTCAAGCTCTTGCAATAAAAATTCTTACTGCCGTCCGTAATAACCGCGCCCTGTTTTCCAAGGGAAAGCAATACGATTTTTGCGCCCCTATCGATGAGTTCGTAACACGCATCCAACATATCTTGTTTATCCTCAATGCGCCTACCGATACTGTTTTCGAGTTCTTCCAAATTGGGTTTAATCAAATCAACGCCCTGATCAAGTGCGTGGAAAAGTCTATCCCCTTTCGCATCGATAATCTTCAAGGAATTGGGCGCGACCGCTTTTACCATATCCCCATAAAAACTCGCGTCAATACTCTTAGGCAAACCGCCTGATAAAACGGTTACGCTGCTTCTTGCCGATTGCGTTTTGATGATAGAAAGTACCTCTTTCGCCTTTTCGAAAGCCACCTCTTCCCCTACGTCGTTTACTTCCGTAAGCATGGAACGGCTATCGATAAATTTATAATTTTCACGCACCCTGCCCTTATTCCAAATAAAAGAAAAAGGTACGCCTTCTTTCACCAGCGCGTTTTCAAAAACGTATCCGTTCTCGTTATACATCAACCCCGTCACAAACGATTCCAGCCCCATTCTTGAAACGCCGATAGCGACGTTTAGCCCTTTGCCCCCCAAAGAAAGCGACTTATTTTTTACGACGTTGGTTTTCCCGACGTTCAATGCGTCAAGTTCCATGGTTACGTCGATTGACGGACTCATACAAACGGATAAAATCATTATGTCCACTACTCCTACATTTTCCCATAGGGTAACGGAACGGGAAGTTGTTTACAAAAAATTGCGCGCAAGTTTTCCGTAGCGTTGCCTTACCATATACTATAATTATTATACACCATAAAAATGCAAATTTCAATATCAAAAGTAAAAATTTTTTCGTTTTTTTCAACGTTTTTCAGGGTAAAAGCATAAAAAAAGAGTTTGGCGAGAAACCAAACCCTTAATTTATTCTTTTTTTTACATGGAAATCATTTGCAACGTTTCGTATAATTCGTAATTAAATACTTTCTTCATGGAAACGGCTTCAATAATATCCATATCGATAATCTTATTATCTTTAATCCCTACCGCGCGGTTACCGATACCGTCGTTAAGAAGACGTATCGCCTTATTACCGAACTGCGCCGCAAGCATTCTATCCGCCATCATAGGCGAACCGCCACGTTGTACGTGACCGATACACGTGGGACGAACGGAATACATCGTGAGCGATTGCAATTGTTTTGCAAACTGTTCCGCGCTCATAAC
>JAZRRB010000341.1:0-2663 GCA_045650385.1 Candidatus Scatosoma sp.
TTGCGATTTCGGCGCATTTGATGAAGCGTATTGGGATTGCTCGAAGGGTTGTCCCGTATGGCATAGTTTGGCGGACGCCTTTGTGGTTGCGTGGGACGGCGGCAATATTTTGTATTCTACGGCAGACGGCGCGGCAGTATTGCCTGACGGGTTATTGAAGGGTTCGGAAACGCTTTTAAAGGTGTATGATGCGGCGGGTAACGTATATTATGAAAACGGAGCCTGGGCAGATACCTTAAAGCTCACGGCGGAAGAAATCAATGCAAGCCAAAAGAAGGAATATATTGTTACTGTCGAAGGTGACGCAGGTACAAAATATGATGTAACGCTTATCGCTTGCGCCGGCGTTATTGACGAGCTCAATGATTTCGTTACCTATTTCTCTACGAGTACAGACGCAGAACAAACGGCGAAAACGGTATACGGTTATTATATCGTAGCGAAGGATTTAATTGCGCCGACACAAACGGTTACGATGTTGCATAAGACGAGCGGTGGCGGTTTTGCAGGCGTGTTGGACGGTAACGGACATACGGTATCGTTCACGATGACGGCGGATTGTGATACGACGGGTTGGATCAACGGTTACGGTTTGTTTGGGCAAATGTTGTATTCGGGCGCAACGATTAAAAATATTGCGTTTGATGATATGACGCTTATGGGTACGAATATCGGTGGCTTGTTTGCGGGTAATACTGGCGATGCGGCGAGAATTACGCTTGAAAACGTATATGTACAGGCGGCGAATTTAAGCGAAGGCGCTTATACGAATCTATTTACGGGAACGGCTTCGGGGAGCGCAACGAGCTTTGTAATGACGAACGTCGTTGTGGAAGTAATGGCAGATCACGGCAAGAATAACTACTATCAATTAGGCGTATTCCATGGTTCGGGTGTAGATGCGACTACGTTTGTGTGCTCAAACGTATACGTTATTAGCTCTGTAGCTTTAAGCAATAAGGCAGACTATTCGGGCGAAAACGGTAGTTCCAGTACGAAATTTGCAGGAATGTACGTTTATGAAAGCTACGATGCGATGAAAACTGCGAATAACGATTATACCGCATTTGGCGCGTATTGGGATGTTACAAACGGATATCCCGTTTGGAAAAACGATTGATTTATGAAAAGACATAGGTTCAAAACCGTTACGACGGTTTTGAACCGTGTTCTTCTTTACGTTCTTTGAAAGGCAAAAGGAGAGAAGCTATGGCAACTATGTATATGCTGACGGAAACAAGTCCGTTTATGATGAGTTTTGTTATCGTTACGGATAAAAATAATTGCATCGTCGTTGACGGCGGAATGCCTCAAGATATGCCGTTGCTTAAAAAATACGTTGGCGGAAGAAAAATAAGAGCATGGATATTAACGCACGCGCACGACGACCATATTTTAGGGTTTATCGATGAAATGCAAAAAAACGGCGGAGCGGATTTTGATATCGAACGCATATATTATAATTTCCCTTGCTACGAAGAACTTATCGATAAAAAAGATGTTCCCGATTACGAATATCTTTGCGCTGAACTAAACGAAGTATTGCCGCGATTTAATGCGGTACGAAGTAAGTTTATCGAGAAGGAACATATTACGAGTCAAGGCGAAATTCTTCAAATAGACGAAGTAAAAATAGAGTTTTTATTTTCTTATCACGAAGGTTTATATGCGAATCTAATGAACGATTCTTCTCTGGTATTCAAGCTTTCTACTCCCAACACGTCCGTGTTGTTTTTAGGAGATTTGGGACCTGAGGCGGGGGATTTACTCCTGCGTGAGTCAAGAGATAAGCTGAAAGCAGACGTTGTGCAAATGGCGCACCACGGACACATGAACGTATCTATGGAAGTGTATGCGGAAATCGGTGCAAAGACTTGTTTGTGGTGTTGTCCTCAATGGTTATACGAAGAAAAAGAAATTCCCGATTGGATGACGCAAGAATGGGTGAATAAAGCGCCGTTTTGCCGAAATAGAATGTACGGCACGGCTGTCACGCGAAAATGGATGAGGCAATTAGGCGCGGAAACGCATTACGTAACGGGCAACGGTACGCAAGTAATCTCTTTGGATTGATAAGTTAAGCGGTGGTAAAACGTATGGATATTATTTGTTTACAAATTGATTTGGCAAGGCAAAAAGAAAACCTTTCTTTTATAAAAAGTTACGTTGATTTTGCGGCATTGAACGGCTATAATGCTTTGCTTGTTTATTTGGAAAACGTTGTGCGCACGGAAGACACGTTATATTTTTCAAAAGAAACAACTTACTCGCAAGATGAAATAAAAGAAATCGTCGCTTATGCCGAATCAAAAGGAATAGAAGTAATTCCCGCGTTTGAAAATTTGGGGCACTTGGAGAAATTTTTTGCATATCCTGCGTTGGAAAATTTGTCCGAATGTGAAGATGAAGCAAGGGAGGGGCGAGGTTTTTCTTCTCTGAAACGCGGTACTTGTGGCTGCACAATGAAAGAGGAACTTTATACCTTTTTGGATAAATATATTACGGACGTATGCAGTTGCTTTAACAACAAGTACGTACATATAGGCTTGGATGAGCCGTTCGACTTTGCCGTTTGCGCTCGCTGTAAAGCAGAATTGGAAAAGGGAAGAAGCAAAGCGGATTTGTTTTACGACCACGTTATGCACAGTTATCAACTCTTGACC
>JAZRRB010000342.1:0-4354 GCA_045650385.1 Candidatus Scatosoma sp.
GACAGAGAGTCGTAAAGGCGTTGCCCCTACACCCCATAAGGGACTATGCCCCTTAACCCATATTGACCACGATAACGCTATTTATAAGCATTAACGAAAGATAGAAAAATTGGGAGCATTGGCTCACTGCTCCAACATCTTCTTAAATTCCGCTTCGTCTATAATTTTTATGCCTAGTTTTTTCGCTTTGTCCAGCTTACTGCCAGCCTCTTCGCCTGCCAAAACCAACGTCGTTTTCGCCGTCACGGAAGATTGACACACGCCGCCGCGCGCCTCAATCAGCTTTTGCGCTTCGCTGCGCTTATACCCCGAAAGCGTGCCCGTTAAAACCACCGATTGCCCCGAGAAAATCCCCTCCGTCGTCTTTTCTTCGTACACGGGGATAACGCCTACCGCTTTCAGTTCGGCAAGTTCTTCCTTTGTTTCTTCATCTCTAAAATGCGCCACGATGGCTTTCGCCGTTATTTCGCCCACGTTGTCCAAACCGATAAGTTCTTCTTCCGTAATTTCTTGCAATTTTTCCACGCTTTTACAATGGCTTGCCAAGTCCTTTGCCGCAACCCTGCCTACCCCTTCCACGCCAATGGCGTAGATAAACGCGTCCAAAGTAGGCGTTTTGCTCTTTGCGATTTCGCCAAGCAAATTATTGATTTTTTTCTCCTTAAAGCCCTCTAAATCGGCAAAATCTTCCGCGGTTAATTTGTACAAATCGGAGAAGCGTTTCACGCCTTTTTTCTCAACGAGTACCTCGGCGGTGCTTTCGGAAAAGCCTTCGATATTCATGGCGTTTTTACTCGCAAAATGGTCAAGGCGTGCAATCAATCTATCCTTGCAAAGTTTATTCAAGCAGAATAAATGCGCGCCCACTTCCCCCACGTTTGCGCCACACGAAGGGCACGTTTGCGGTTTTTCTATCCCTTGGCTATGTTCGTAATGTTCCGTCGCGCCCAAAATTTCGGGGATAACTTCGTTGGAACGGCGCACCAGCACGCGCGAGCCGATTTTGACGTCCTTGCGCAAAATATCGCCGTAGTTGTTAAGCGTAGCCCTCGACACGGTTGCCCCTGCAAGTTCCACAGGCTCTAAAAGCGCAAGCGGCGTTAATTTACCCGTTCTGCCCACCTGCCAAACCACTTCTTTCAAAATCGTGGTTACCTCTTCCGCCTCGAATTTGAACGCCATCGCCCAGCGAGGGAATTTATCGGTAAAACCCATTTCCGCGCGAAGCTGACTATCGTCCACCTTGATTACCGCACCGTCCGTGAGTACGTCGATGTTGCGGCGTTCCACCTCGATTTCTTTTACCGCCTCGAACACTTCGTTTGCCGAGTGGCAAACCTTGAAATACGGGAATACTTTGAACCCCTCTTTCACCAAGAAATCGTGCGCCTGCCTTTGCGACATTTCCTCGCCGCCCGACGTATAATTCACGTCGTAAAAATAGATATCGGGGCGGCGTTTTTCCGTAATTTTCGGATCAAGGTTACGTATCGCGCCTGCCACGGCGTTACGCGCGTTTTTAAGCGGCTCTATCGCCGTTTTATTATATTCGTCAAGCACGCTAAGACGGATAACCGCCTCGCCGCGCACCTCCAATACCCCCTGATACGTGATGCTTAAAGGGAACGATTTGATAGTTAATACCTGCGCCGTGACGTCCTCGCCTACCGTGCCGTTGCCACGCGTTGTCGCGCGCACGAACAAGCCCTTGTCATAGGTTAAACATACGGTAAGTCCGTCGAATTTATATTCCACGGTGTAATCCACTTGCTTACCCGCCGCCTTTTCTACGCGCGTGGTAAACGCCGACAATTCTTCTTCCGTCACCGATTTATCCAAGCTGAAAAGCCGTGCAATATGCGTATGTTTTTCAAAACCCTTAATCGGCTCTCCCCCAACGCGCCGCGTCGGACTATCGGGATACACCACGCCGTTTTCCTTTTCAAGCGCGCGGAGTTCGTCGTATAAGGTATCGTATTCCTTATCCGACACGGTGGGATTATCGAGTACGTAATACTCATACGCCCATTTATTGAGAATATCCACAAGTTGTCTTTGTCTATCCATGATTATCCCTATTTTTCTTAATTTTAGTAACCGTTAAAACGCAAAGAGCGTAGCGGTTTGCCGCAAAATACGCAGTTTTGTCCAACGGGAGTTTACTAATGCGTAAACGAGCAAGGACAAGTTCCGTCTTTGCGGATAAAACGATACGTTATCTGCGTTTCGCCTATTATTACATCAAGGTAAGTGGTGCAAGGTTTGCCGAAAGCTGCTTAATCCCCAACCCCTCAAACGCAATATCTAAAATGGTATTTGCGCCCGTTCCGCGCACGTTTACAATCGTGCCGATACCAAATTTCGGGTGCTTTACCTTCACGCCCGTCTTAAACGCCGACAAATCTTTCCCTGCGCCCATAGGCTTTTGCGTGGGCTTGCCTACGCCTCCAAACACGAACGCGCTACTCTTTTGCGTATTTGCACTTTGCGGTTTATTGCCATAGCCGCCGTACGTAGTATTGCTATAATTATTCCCATAGGAACTGCCTTTCCATACACTACGGGTAATCCCCGAACTTTGTCTATCGCTATCCCGTCCGTAAGAACTGCCGTAAGAAGAACTATACCCACCGCCAAACGACGTTTTTCTACCGCTATAATCGTCATTGGACGCGTACCTGCCCCCACCGTAAGCGGAATTTCCGTAGCTTTCAGGGTCGTCATAGCCGTCGTAGCCGTAAGGCGAACGGCGCGTTTCTCTCGGTAAATCCAGTTCGGAAGCGAGTTCCTTTAAGAACCTCGAACGCATAGACGGTTCTCTTTTGCCGTAGAGATAACGGCTCTTAGAACGGGTAAGCCACAGCCGTTCTTTGGCGCGCGTGATTGCTACGTACATAAGACGGCGTTCTTCTTCCATGTCCTCGTCGCTGCCCACGGCGCGCGATACGGGCATAATATTTTCTTCCATACCGCAAATGAACACGCAAGGAAATTCCAACCCCTTAACCGAGTGGATAGTAGCCAGCGTGACGTAGTTGCCGTCGTCCATTTCGTCCGTGTCGGAAGAAAGGGTTACTTGGTTAAGATAATCGGTCAAGCTTGCCCCCTCGTTGAGCTTGCAATATTCGTCCACCGATTGAATAAATTCTTCGATATTTGCGCGTTTGTTGATACTCTCGTCCGAATCGTCCGCATACGCCTCGCGCATACGCGTTTCCGCAACGATTTTCTTCACGAGTTCATTGACGGGCATGCCTTGGCTATCGATTATCCAGCCCTTTACCAAATCGCGGAAATCGACAAGCTTTTGTTTGGTCGCACCCGAAAACCCGAGCATATCCAAATCAAGAAGCGCGTCATACACGGAAAGCTCCGTTTCAAACGCGTAATTTTGCAACGTTTCCACCGTTTTCGCGCCGATACCGCGCTTAGGGAAGTTGATAATACGCGTTGCCGCCTCGCTGTCGAAGGGGTTATTGATAAGCCGTAAATACGCAAGCAAGTCCTTGATTTCTTTCCGTTCGAAGAACTTAAAACCACCGAATACTTTGTACGGAATACCGTCCCCTGTGAACTCTTGTTCGAAAGAACGAGTAAGCGCGTTCAAGCGCATAAGTACTGCGAAATCGGAATATTTATATCCCTGACGAAGAAGTCCTGCAATGGTATGCGCGATATAACGCGCCTCGCCGCTTTCCTCTTCCGCCTCGTGTACTTTGGCGTCCTGTCCGTCGGCGTTATCCGTCCAAAGCGTTTTGTCTTTTCTGTGTCCGTTGTTTTTGATAACGGTATTGGCAAGCGTCAAAATGCGCTTTGTCGAACGGTAATTGCGTTCGAGTTTGAACACTTTCGCGCCCTTAAAATCCTTTTCAAAATGCAAAATATTTTCTATTTTCGCACCGCGCCAGCCGTAAATGGATTGGTCGTCGTCACCCACCGCAAACAAATTGCCGTGTACGGACGCAAGCAATTTGACAATTTCATACTGCACGGCGTTGGTGTCTTGGAACTCGTCCACGAGAATATAACGGAACTTACCGCCAAGATATTCCCTTGCCTCCTCGTTACTGCGGAGCAGCAAGCGCGTTTCATTAAGCAAATCGTCAAAATCGAGCGCGTTGTTCTCGCGCAAATGCTTTTGATAGCGGCGGTATACCTTTACCACCTCTTCTAAAGTCGGAGGCCAAGCGGTCTTAGGAAGACAAGACCTGATAACAACTCCTTGGCTCACAGAACGACATGGCTACGATCCGACTTAGCAAGCGCGTTTCATTAAGCAAATCGTCAAAATCGAGCGCGTTGTTCTCGCGCAAATGCTTTTGATAGCGGCGGTATACCTTTACCACCTCTTCTA
>JAZRRB010000343.1:0-8360 GCA_045650385.1 Candidatus Scatosoma sp.
TTTTTTGAAAGAAAATATTTTTTATGACTGCCGGGGAGTAGGTGCTTTTTCTTATCATTTTAATCTCGGTTTTAGATATACACCCCAACCCCAAAATTGTCCCCATACCCATTATTATCTCTATCTAAAATATAGTATTCTTCTTTTCCTGTTAACACAAAAAAAGAAGAATTGATTATATATACCGATGGAGAGAAATTATATCCCCGCCCTCACTTTGTTCGGGCGGGGATATGCTTATATAATTCGTTTCGCACAGATTATGTCTCTCTCGGGCGAACCTCGTCAATTTTTAGTCAAAGTCAAACATCTAAAAAATCCTTAATTTTTCTATGTTTTAAGGTGTTTGTACTATTCTGTTTTGCATATGTAAGAAAATTTTAACGATTTTTTGCATTTTTTACAGGTGTTTTTATCTTCAAATCATTTTAAAACTTTCTATATTTTGACAGTTTTTAATCATTTCACTCATGAACCTTATGCCACATTTATCAAAATGAACAGCACAATTATCTTTTAGATTTATCAACCTATCTAATGCAGACGGATGCGAATTATCCTTGGATGGAATTCCTAAATTGCATTCAATTAAATGAAATAGAACAAAAATCTCAACATGCATTTCTAAAGAAATCTTGTGGGTATTTGCCTTTATCAATCGTTTTATCCATTTCAATGCTTTTATATCCGCAGCATATTCATACTCTTGGCTTGTGTTGCTTGCGCCATATTTATAACGACGTTGCTTATCTGCTGTTGATTCAAAATGCCCTAATAAAATATGGGATAGTTCATGAGCTAGAATAAATTGTTCTCCTGCGATAGTTAGCAGAGCGGCTTTCAAGCTATCTGTTTCAGAAAGTTGCTCATACGAATACAAAGGAAGTGCTTCATTTGAATTAGGAGTTAAATAGGAATCTATTAACGGGGCAAAATTTTTAGCAAAATTCCCCTTGTATTGATTTGATTCATATAACTCTTTAAGCGATACTATTCTAATTTCATTATAAGCTGAAATAAGCCCCAACAATCGTTCATTAAATACAACAGCATATTCTTCGGCATTCACCTTTGTGCCGTATGCTCTAATCTTATCTAATGGAAGAGCATCCACAATTGTAGTAGATAACTTTTCTTTTTCTTTTTTATCTAAAACTTGTAAAAGAGGATTCAATAAAAATTGATTCATATAATCTCTATTACTGCTTATTAATTGCTTATAGTTGTCTCCATATTTTAGGCGAAAAAAGTTTTCTTTTTTTGAGGGCTTAACCTTTATCCTCGATTTTAATTCCCCAATATATTCTTCTGCGGTCATTTTAAATTAAAAATCTCCTGTGTGAATAACCCAAAAATCTTTGTTAAAATTACAAAATTATTATTTATTATTGATATTAAAAGTAAATCCGAACCATTCGCTTGTGATAACAATTTGGTTCGGATTATACTGACTTGGTGGAGGTGGTGAGAGTTGAACTCACGTCTTACGCGGCTGCCAAAAAACTTTCTACATACTTAGTTTATCTACATTTCTTAATGATACAACGCGGGTAAACACGCTTTATATCACGCAGAAGGCTAAATACTCTTTCAAAAACACCTTCCGGTTTTTGGAGAGTTTTCCGTCTTATTGACGCCGCACTCCCAACCGACGGATAAATCGGGTGCGACGATTCGTTAATAAACGAAGTTACGCTGCAAGAGCGTAGTTTGCTTTTTGATTATTAGCATTTATATTTAATTGGACCGTTTTAACGCAGTCTTTCCATCTGCGGTATGCTTATTCCTTCGCTCACCGGCAATCGAATCCGGAACACCCCCGTATTCATATTTTTTGGCTTTGCTACTATATTATACACGCCTTTTGCGAAATTGTAAACGCTTTTTGCGCTTTTTCCAAAATTTTTCTTAATGACTTCCGTCTATTGACTTTTTCATAAAAAATTGCTATAATGCTATCAAGTAAAAATGGGAGGCGTATATGGGTATCGTCTTATTGACGGCGCTGGGAGTTGGCGGTGCAACCGTTATCGGCTCGGCAATCGGCTTTGCGTTCAAAAATCTTTCGCATAAATTTTCAGATATCGTCTTATCATTTGCGGCAGGCGTTATGCTCGCCGCGGCTGTTTTGGGTTTGATTTTGCCCTCCGTAGAATACGGTGGAAAATGGGGGCTGTTATACGCCGTCGTGGGTATCTTTGCCGGGGCACTTTGTTTGAACCTCGTAGATAAACTCGTGCCGCATTTGCATAAGCTTATGGGCGGGGAAGAGGAAAAACACAATAACGCCAATTTGAGCAAAGTATTGCTTTTCGTGATGGCAATCGCTATCCACAATCTTCCCGAAGGATTGGCGGCAGGCGTAGGGTTTGGTTCGGGCAATACAGCGCAGGCGCTCACCATTGCAGGTGGTATCGCGCTTCAAAATATCCCCGAAGGCATGGTGATTATAGGGCCGATGTTGGCGGCAGGCGTATCCAAAAAGAAAACGTTTTTATGCGCGCTGGCAACGGGGCTTGTGGAAGTAATCGGCACGGTTATCGGGTATTTTGCCGTTAGCATTTCCGCGGCGGTGCTTCCTTTTATGCTGGCGTTTGCAGGCGGTACAATGCTTTATGTAATCAGCGATGAAATGATTCCCGAAACGCACGCCCACGGCAGTCAACGGGGTGCAACGTACTCGCTTTTAATCGGGTTTTGTCTGATGCTTGTGGTGGACGTTTTACTCGGGTGACGGCTATGGAAAAAATTCGGTCAAATGCTTGACACTATTTAGCTAAATAAAGTATAATATATATAATAATGTGAAGCGCGTGCGCGTAAAGAGGATGTATGATTAAAAGTGAAATTTGCGCCTTATTGGGGATAAAATACCCTATATTCCAAGGCGGTATGGCTTGGGTGGCGGACGCTGAGCTCGCTGCGGCGGTGTCTAACGCCGGTGGGCTTGGTATTATCGCTGGTATGAATATGAACGGCGAACAACTTCGCGCGGAAATTCAAAAACTCCGCAAAATAACTGACAAACCGTTTGGGGTAAATGTCATGCTTATGAGCCCGTTCGTGGCGGAAGTCGTAGAGGTTATCATTGAAGAAAAAGTGCCTGTGGTGACGACGGGGGCAGGTAATCCGTTGCCGTATATCAAAAGGTGGATTGATGCAGGGGTGAAAGTAATCCCCGTAGTAGCGTCGGTTTCCCTTGCGAAAATGGTGGCAAAACGCGGTGCAAGCGCGGTGGTCGCCGAGGGCGGAGAATCGGGCGGACATATTGGCGAGGCAAACACGATGCCTCTTGTGCCTCAGGTGGTAGATGCGATAGATATTCCTGTGTTGGCGGCAGGCGGTATTGCCGACGGTAGAGGGATGGCTGCGGCGTTTATGTTGGGCGCGGAGGGCGTGCAGATGGGTACGCGATTCTTGGTGGCTAACGAGTGTAACGTGCACCAAAAATACAAAGACGAAGTGATTAAGGCAAACGACGGCAGTACGGTTGTCAACGGCAGACGGATAGGACACGCGGCGCGTGCGCTGAAGAATCCTTTTACCAAACAGTTTGCCGAGCGTGAAAAGGACGCAACCGCTACGGACGAGGAATTGACGAACTTCGGTACGGGCGCACTTCGAAAAGCTGTAAAAGAGGGGGATTGGGAGAACGGTTCTTTCCTTTGCGGCCAAATAGCGGGACTTGTTAAAAAGGAACAAAGCTGTCAAGAAATCATAGAGGAAATAATGGCGGAAGCGGAAAATATATTGAAAAACGCGGCAAGCCGTTGTCAATAAGGATAGTAAGATGACGAGAGAAGAAATTAAAAATATACTGCCGCATAGAGAGCCGATGCTTCTTGTGGACGAGGCTTTCAAAAACGAGGACGGTACGGTAACGGGTAGATACACGGTACGCGGCGACGAATTTTTTTTGCAGGGGCATTTCCCCGGTTGTCCGATTGTGCCCGGTGTAATTTTATGTGAAATGGCGGCGCAGTCCTCTTGCGTAATGATGGCGGAAAAACTCGTTGGAAAAACGCCGCTTTATGCAGGTATGAACAACGTAAAATTCAAAAAACCTGTACGTCCTGGGGATACGGTGGAATTCACCTGTTCCCATATTCGCTCTATCGGGCCTTTCCACTTTATCAAAGCGGTAGGTACGAACGGCGGCGAAGTGTCTTTAAGCGGCGAGTTTTCTTTTGCCTTGGTCGATAGCGAAAAGGCGAAAATGTAATAAAAAACACTCAGGAGAAGAGAAAAATGTATCAATTATTTTGTGATTCGAATTGTGAACTTTGGCATACTACTGTAAAAGAACTTGGGTTAAACGTAATCCGTATGCCCTATATACTTGACGGGGAAGAATATTTTTACGACATGGGCGAAAATACCGATTTGAAGGCGTTTTTCGATAAGATGAGAAACGGCGCTACGCCCACGACGGCGGCATTGAACGAAGTGGCGTATATGGAGTATTTCGAACCGATTTTGGCAAAGGGCGAGGATATTTATTATATCACGTTCTCCCATCAAATGAGCGGTACGTTTGAGGCAATGAAAAGGGTTATTACGCAGCTTAAAGAAAAATACCCCGAAAGAGAAATTCGTTATAAGGATAGCAAAATGATTTCTTTGGGTAGCGGCTTTGCTGTGTATTATGCGGCGCTCAAATACAAAGAGGGCGCGTCCATGGACGAGTTGGACGCGTATTTGGACGATATCATCGCGCATACCGCAGTATATTTTGCCGTGGACGATTTGACGTATTTATACCGTGGCGGTAGAGTTTCGGGCGCGAAGAAATTCTTCGGGAATTTGCTTGGTATCAAACCCATTTTGTACATCAACGAAGAGGGTAAGATACTCAACATCGATAAGGGCAAGGGCTTCAAAAAAGCACTCTTTATGATGCGCGGATATATGAAGGCAAAAGGCCTTGACGTCAATAAATACAAGGTATATATTTTACAGGCGGACAACGAAGCGGAGGCGAAAACGTTTGCCGATTCTCTTTGCGCGGAATTTGGAGAGTTGGATATCGAAATTCAGCCCGTAGGCCCCGTTATCGGTGCGCATTGTGGCCCTGGTACGATCGGTCTTATCTTCCATGCAAAAGAAAAATAAGAAAAAAAGCTCTCTTGCTGGCCGCAGGAGAGTTTTTTATATAGAGGATAGGGTATGCAAAACGTAGAAGAATTATTAAAAACACAACGCGAATATTTTCAAAGTGGGAAAACGTTGCCCGTAGAAAAGCGTATTGCGCATTTGAAAAAACTCCGTGCGTGTATTAAAGAACACGAGGAAGATATTTGCGCGGCTTTGCAAACGGATTTGGGTAAGAGTGATACGGAAAGCTACATGTGCGAAATCGGCATGGCGCTTTCTGAAATCAGCTGTTTGATTAAAAACGTCAAAAAATGGTCGAAAGCGAGGAAGGTGAAAACGCCACTTGCTCAGTTTTCTGCGAAAAGCTACGCTTTGCCTACGCCGTACGGCAACGTCCTTATTATGAGCCCTTGGAATTATCCGTTTTTATTGACGATTGACCCGCTGGCTACGGCAATCGCCGCAGGCAATACGGCAATTGTGAAACCTAGCGCATATTCTTCCGCGACGTCTGCATTGATAGAAAAAATCCTTTCTAAGTGCTTTGAAAAGGCGTTTGTCGCTACCGTTACGGGGGGAAGGGCGGAAAATGCGGCGCTACTTGATAGTAAATTCGATATGATATTCTTTACGGGTAGTCAAGCGGTGGGCAAAGAAGTATTGCGCCGTGCGGCGGAGAGATTAACCCCTGCGGTGTTGGAACTTGGCGGAAAAAGCCCGTGTATCGTGGACGAAACGGCGGACGTGGCTTTGGCTGCGAAACGCATTGTGTTTGGGAAATTTCTCAACTGTGGACAAACGTGCGTTGCGCCCGATTATATCCTTTGCCATAGCGCGGCGAAAGAAAAACTTTTGACGGAAATTATAAAGCAAATTAAAGGACAATTTGGGGAGAAACCTCTTGCAAACCCCAATTACGGAAAGATAATATCCGAAAAGCATTTTGCGCGGATTTGTAGATTGATAGACGGGAAGAAAACGGTATTCGGTGGGGGTATGGACGCGTTGAAATATCAAATCGAACCCACGATAATGGACGGCGTTACTTGGGACGATGCCGTCATGCAAGAAGAGATTTTCGGGCCTGTATTACCGATATTGACATTTGAAAGATTTGACGAGGTATACGAAACGCTGAAAGATAAAGAAAAACCGCTTGCGCTGTATTTATTCACAAGCGATAAAAAGCGCATGAAGGAAGTACCGATGCGTATTGCGTACGGCGGTGGATGTATCAACGACGTAATTATCCATTTGGCGACGAGCGCCATGGGTTTTGGCGGCGTAGGGGAAAGCGGCATGGGCGCATATCACGGCAAGGTTGGCTTTGATACGTTTTCCCATTTGAAGAGTATCGTAAACAAACGCACGTGGATAGATTTACCCATGCGCTATCAACCATATAAACCGAAAACGAAAAAATTGATTAAAAAATTCTTGAAATAGACGAAGAAAAACGACACTCGAAAGAGTGTCGTTTGTGTTTTATTCGGGATTGTATTCGTAGCAGGGGATAGGCTTTAACTTGAACTCGTTCAAAACGTGCAGTCTGTCGATTTTTGCTTTCAAAGCCACGTCCTCGATAACGCCTTCGCGGATATATCTATCCAAAACGGCGTAGGTAAAGCCGAGGTTGTCTTCGTCCGTTTTACCGCTTAACCCGTCCGAGGGGACTTTGTCCACCAAGTCAATAGGTAAGCCCAAATATTTGCCAATCGCCTTTACCTCTTGTACGGTGAACTTGGCAAGGGGGGAGAAATCGCCTGCGGCATCGCCGTAACGTGTAGAATAACCTACCCAGTCTTCGGAAAGGTTACAAGTATTGGCAACGCGCCCGTTGAGCGATTGTGAAAGGGCGTACAACGTGGACATACGGATACGGGGCGGAAGATTGACAATCGATTGACGGGAAAGTTCCACGCCGCATTTTTGCATTTCTTCCAAAACGCCGTCTACGCTCTTTTTGATATTGCACGTGTAATGGGTAATGCCCAAATGGTTAACGAGTTTTTGCGCGCAATCAATATCGCTTTGCTCGCCGTTGGGCATGAGTACGCCGATAACGCGATTTTTGCCGAGAGCTTCTACGCAAAGCGCGGCAACGACGCTGGAATCTTTTCCGCCGGAAATACCGATGACGGCGTTACAACCTTTACCGTTTTGTTCAAACCACGCACGTATCCAATCGACGACGTTTGCGGTTGCTTTTTCTACGTTAAACATATTTATACTCCTTGTGCTTATACTTCAAAAAGCAAATCTCCGTAGGTGGGGAAGGGCCAATATTCGGCGGAAACGATGCTTTCCAAACCGTTGGTGGCTTTTCTAAGCGCTTCCATTTCTTTTAATACGTTATCTTTATAATAGGTAGCGCGTACGTCGGGTGCGCAAACGGCGTCTGCGTCCATAACTGCTTTATTCAGCGCTTGTACGCGTGAGTATGCTTCTTTGGTAAGCGTATTGATTTTTGCAATCATATCCTCTTCGTAAGGGCAGTCGATTTTCTTGCAAACCGCTTTTTTAGAAAGAACGGTATCACAAAGCGTGCCGCAGTATTTGCTGACGGCAGGCAAAATGTCTTTCATTGCCATATCCAGCATCGTTTTCGCTTCGATGTTGATAAGGTTGCAATAGCTGCGCAAATAGATTTCATAGCGCGAAAGCATTTCCTTCTCCGTATAAACTTTGTGTGCGGTAAACAAACGGATATTCTTTTCTTTGATGAAATAGGGCATCGCATCAGGCGTGGTTTTGAGATTGAGCAGCCCTCTTGCCTCCGCTTCGGCAATCCATTTATCGTCATAACCGTTGCCGTTGAAGATGATGCGTTTATGCTGGGTAATCACGCGTTTGATAAGTTCGTGCAACGCGCCCTCGAAATTTTTTACGCCTTCCAATTCGTCTGCAAATTGTTTCAAAATCTCCGCAACGGCGGTATTGAGCACGGTATTGGGGTTAGATACGGACGCGGACGAGCCAAGCATACGGAATTCGAACTTATTCCCCGTAAAAGCAAGAGGGGAAGTACGGTTTCTATCCGTCGTATCTTTGGGGAATTTGGGCATGGTATGTACGCCCACACGCATCAATTCTTTTTCTTTCACACCGTAAGGAATATCCTTTTCAATCGCTTCGAGAATTTCGGTGAGTTCGCTTCCAAGGAACACGGACACAACGGCAGGCGGCGCTTCGTGCGCGCCTAAACGGTGGTCGTTTCCGGCGCTTGCCACGGATACGCGGAGCAAATCCTGATATTCGTCTACCGC
>JAZRRB010000344.1:0-1719 GCA_045650385.1 Candidatus Scatosoma sp.
GGAGAAGTATTATTTAACGTGGCTGGAAGAAAGGTGGAGATAGACGTGCACCATAGGCCGTTATTTGCATACGTGCCGCAAGGAAATTTCCTCTTTTCGGGAACTATTCGTGAAAATTTGACGTTTTTCCAAACGGAGCAAATGAATGATGAGACATTGTTAAAAAATGCGCTTGATACGGCTTGTGCGGAGTTTGTATACGAGTTGCCGCAAGGCTTAGATACCGTTTTATTGGAGAAAGGCGTAGGGCTTTCCGAGGGGCAATTACAACGTTTGGCAATTGCCCGTGCAATTTTATCCAATCGCCCGATTTTGCTTTTGGACGAAGCGACGTCGGCTTTGGATGGAGAAACGGAAAAGCGGATTTTAGAGAATATTCGTAATTTAAAAAATAAGACGTGTCTTATCGTTACGCATCGCACGGCTGCGTTGTCGATAGCGGATAAAATTTTAGTGCTTGAAAACGGAAAAATTATAAAAAATTGAGGGGTTTGGTAATAAACCTATGGAAAAATATATTATCGGTATTGATTTAGGCGGTATGAGTGCAAAAGGCGCGTTGTTTACATTGGACGGCGAATTGCTTTGCACGGATAAAGCGAAAACGAATAAAAACGACGGTTTTGAAGGCACAATGCTTGTTTTGGCGCGTCTTGCGAGGGAATTGGCAAAAATTGGCAATATAGATTTTTCGTCTGTATTGGCGATAGGCGTCGGAGCACCTGGGGTTGTCGATAGCAATCAAGGTATGGTTTTGCGTTGGAGTAATTATGCTTGGCAAAATGCGCCGCTTGCAAAAGAATTATCTTTATTGACAGGGAAAAAGGTATACGTATTAAATGATGCAAACGCCGCCGCGCTAGGCGAAGCTACGTTTGGGGCAACGGCAAAATATCAAAGCAGTATTCTTCTTACACTCGGTACAGGTGTTGGAGGCGGTATTGTTTTCGATGGAAAACTAATTGAGGGATATAAGAGCGCTGGTGCGGAACTTGGGCATATCACCATACGTAAAGGTGGTATACCTTGTGCGTGTGGGCGTAGAGGCTGTTATGAAAAATACGCTTCGGCAACGGCGCTTATTTCGCAAACTAAGCATGCTATGGTAGATAATCCGCAAAGCGAGTTGTGGGATTTGGTAGAAGGTAAGCTTGAACAAGTTGACGGCCGTACGGTATTTATCGCGGCGCGAAACGGTGACGAAACGGCGAAAAAAGTAATAGAGGAATACGTTGGGTATTTGTCGGAAGGTATTGCCGACCTTGTCAATATTATGCGTCCTGAGACGATTGTTTTGGGGGGTGGTGTTGCCAATGAAGGAGAAACGTTGTTTGAACCGCTTCGAAAGGCTGTTGACGAACGTTCGTATATAGCAATGGATATTGTTCCGTTGAAAATTGTTGGCGCAAAGCTTGGTAACCGTGCGGGCGTATACGGGGCGTATTGCATTGCCAAAGAACAGATTGACGGATAATTTTGAAAAAGATTAAAAAATTTTATAAAAACACCCTCATAAATGCTTGCTTTTTTTGGTTTAATCCATTATAATGATAAAGCTTTCAGTTGAAAGATGCCGCTGTGGTGAAACTGGCAGACGCAACAGACTCAAAATCTGTCGAGGGTGACCTCGTGTCGGTTCGACTCCGACCAGCGGCACCAACAAAAAGAACTTTGATTTTCATCAAAGTTCTTTTTGTTTTATTATATTTTTTTATTCTT
>JAZRRB010000345.1:0-1738 GCA_045650385.1 Candidatus Scatosoma sp.
ATGATTAAAGCGCTCCGCGATTTTGAAGCAATCGTTGAAAAGAGCGAAAACCCCGTTGAAGTAACTCTTGTTGCAGAAAGAAGCGGTGGTTATAACTACGTATACAAATACAAAGCGCTTGCGGACGGCGTGAACGACGCATTCAATTTCCGTATCGCGGAAAGAATTGCAAAGACGATTTTGTGGGTGGTAGGCGGCTACAAAATTTACGTTGCCGGCAGTAAGTCTATTTACGAATATTTGAAAAAAGCATACACGATGGAGGGGCTTCGCGCGTTCGACGTAGAGTTCATGAGTGGCGTTTACGAAAAGCCTTTCGAAGTGGTTTGGCTTGAACAAGACGAAATTCCTGCGCAAAAGAACAATTCCATGCGCGTTGGCGGTTATTTGAAGGGCTGCCGTATCGGTTTTGATGCAGGCGGTTCGGATAGAAAGGTGAGTGCAGTTATCGACGGCGAAGTGGTATACAGTGAAGAAGTCGTTTGGAACCCGAAAATTACGACCGATCCCACCTATCATTACAACGAAATTTTGACGGCGATGAAGACGGCGGCGTCTAAAATGCCCACGGTTGACGCTATCGGCGTATCTTCCGCAGGTGTTTACGTGGACAACAAAATCATGGTGGCGTCTTTGTTCGTAAAAGTAGATAAAAAACAACACGGCGAATATATCAAGAATATGTACATCAACGTAGCCAAGGAAATGAGCAAAGAACTTGGCAAAGAAATTCCTTTGGAAGTTGCCAACGACGGCGACGTTACGGCGCTTGCAGGGGCGATTGACTTGGAAGACAACGGCGTGCTCGGTATCGCCATGGGTACGAGTGAAGCGGTAGGCTACATCAACACGCAAGGCGGCGTAAACGGCTGGCTTTCGGAACTTGCTTTCGTGCCCGTAGATTTCAATGAGGGCGCAATGGTAGACGAATGGAGTGGTGACGTTGGCGTGGGTTGTAAATATTTCTCGCAAGACGCGGTTATTAAGCTTGCGGAAGCTGGCGGACATAAGTTTGCGGACGGCTTGACGCCTGCGCAAAAACTCAAAGAAATCCAAGCGCTTATGGAAAAGGACGACGCGCTTGCGGCGCAAATTTACGAGGATATCGGTATTTATTTGGCTCACACGATTCCTTTCTATGCAAGATTCTACGAAATCAAGCACATGCTTCTTCTCGGCCGTGTTATGGGCGGTAAAGGTGGCGATATTATCCTTGCAACGTGCAAAAAGGTACTCGCGGAAGAATATCCCGAATTTGCTTCTATCGACATCGGTTTGCCCGATGAAAAGAATCGCCGCGTAGGACAAAGTATTGCAGCGGCTTCCTTGCCTGCAAACCTTTAATGGGAGAAATAAAATGAAAGTATTCAAAAACGCCACCGTCTACGTAGACGGCAAAGGCTTGAAAAAATGCACGGTAACGTTTGACGATACCATACAAAGCATTGGCAAAAAGGGCAAGGGCGAAATAATCGAATTGCCCGATAACGCCATTGTTTTGCCTGGTTTTATCGACCAACACGTACACGGTGCAGGCGGCTCGGACGGTATGGACGGCACGATAGAGGATATTGCTATCATTGCGGAAACGCTCGCAAAAGAAGGTACAACGTCTTTCCTTGTTACCACCATGACGCAAAGCAAAGAGAATATCTTAAAGGCGATGAACGCGGTAAAGGAGTATCGCGCGGCGAATAAAAAAGAGGGCGCAAGAGTGGTGGGTATCCACCTCGAAGGT
>JAZRRB010000346.1:0-2827 GCA_045650385.1 Candidatus Scatosoma sp.
GATAACCCCTATCGTCTGCCCTTTTTGCACGGACAACGAAATGTTTTCCAGCGCAGGTTCGCCCTCGTCGTTATATTGCGCCGTCACGTTTTCAAAACGTACGAAATCGCCGCCTATATCCGCGGTTTTTGTATCCTCTTCGACAATCAACGAGGGTTGCATCTCCAAAACGCTCGCTATTCTTCCCCCGCATGCCGCCGCCTTGGTCACCGTCACTATCAAATTGGCAAGCTTGATAAGCTCTATCAAAATTTGGCTCATGAGGTTATACAGCGCCAACACGCTGCCTTGGGAAAGATTGCCCAAGTTCACGCGAATCGCGCCGCTGTAAATGAGTGCGATAATCGCAAAGTTGACAAGCACGTACGTCAGCGGATTGGTAATCGCCGCGAGTGCCCCCACGAATTTTCTACCCTTGTTCAGTTCGCCGTTGCGCTTGTCGAAAAGTTCCTTTTCCTCGTCTTCGAGACAAAAGGCACGCACTACCCTTGCCCCCGTTAAATTTTCACGGGTGGAAAGGAGTACCATATCCAATTTTTCCTGTGTTTTCTTATACAGCGGCATGCAAATAAACATCACCGCAAACACGACGATCGCCAGCACCGCAATCGCAATGGCAAAAATACCGATGGAGGCAGGGTCGACAAAGTATGCCGTAATCATCGCGCCGAACACGATAAAGGGGGAACGCAAGAATAAACGAAGCGCCAAATTCACGCCCGATTGAAACCTATCCACGTCGCTGGTCATACGGGTGAGCATGGTTGCCGCGCCCAATCTATCGATGTCCTTATACGAAAGGGATTGCATTTTCTTAAACAAATCCCTACGCAAGTCCGCCGCCACGCCCGTCGCGGCTTTCGCGGCAAAATACTGCGCCGTCACGGAAAAGCCTAAGCCTATGATACCGAACGCAGCGAGGAGCAAACACATTTTTACGATATACCCGGTATCGGCGTTGGGGTACGCGCCGTTTACGCGCACGCCAAGCCCCCTATCGACAATCAATCCCACGACGATAGGTACGAACAGTTCGAAAAGCGCTTCCAATAACTTGAAAAAAGGGCCTAACACGCTTTGCGATTTGTAGTTTTTGAAATAACCGAGTAATTTTTTCATGATTTTCCAGCGTAATTTTAGCGTATGCCAAGCAAGCAGACTTTGTCTGCTTTTCCCTATTATACCAAGAAAATGCAAAAATAGCAACGATTTTTCGCGCGTAAAAAGAAAAAGCGAAGCTTTTTGCCTCGCCTTTCCCCTTGTTTTTCAAAATTTAGTTTTGTTTCATATCCAAAAGACACGCATAAATCGTCATATAATCGCGAATTTTCACCAAGCGCGCGCCGTCTTCCGTTTCTTCCAACCGCTCGTTTTTACTACGCATACGTACCGCGTTGACAAGCTTATTCGTCACCACGATAAACGCCAAGAAAAAGAGGAAGAACGCCGCCCCAAAGGCGATTGTCATCGTGATATATTTTTCTCCGTCCGGCGTGAATATCTTCAAGGCAAACATCATCGTCAGTACCGCCAACGCAACCATGGGAAGCGCCACCGCGAAGAACACAATCGCTCTCTTTTTCAGCCTTTTAGAAAGAATTTCTCTACGGCGTTCCTGCGCCGCCGTCACGCTTTCAGCAAGCGGTTTTTCCTCTTCCGCAAGCTCGTCATAACGTTTTTTAAGCTCCGTTTTGTATCCTTTTTTGATTTGCTCTACGGCGTCCACGCCCAAATCGTATTCGAGGCTCTCGATACTCGCATCCGCGTACTCGCCCACCAACACGTCGGGGTTTACGAAATTTTCCGTTTTCGCTTTCCAATAGCCCACGGATGCCTCGGTTGCCGTACTGTCTAAGGAAAGCGCCTTTTCAAATTCGATTTCCGCCGCGTGAAAACTACCCTCGGCGAGAAGTTTATTCCCCTCTTTGCAAACGGCATCGTATTCCGCCCTTTGTCTTGCCGCCGCTTCCGCCTTTTGCTGGCGAAGTTTCAACGCTTCCTCAGGAGAAAGCCCGACAAGGTCTTCATCGTCCTCGTCCGTATCCAACACGGGGAATTCAAACGCCATTTCTTCCGTTTCTTGTTCCGTTTCCGCCGTTTCGCCTACAGGTTCTTCCGCAAGTTCGTCCGTCACGTCCACGTACCCGTCCTCCGTCTTTTTCAAACGAATCCCTCTGCCGTATTCGTCGTCAATCATTCTTTCTTCCATGTTCGTACTCCTTTATTCTTCCAAACTCCAAGGGTTTTTCCACCCTTTCTTTTCCTTTTTGGGCAACGTTGTTTTTACTACCTTTGCCGTGAATTTCCCTTTATACCTGCTCTTTGCCCACTCGCAAAGTTCTTTCGTTTCAAACAGCGCAAGGACACAGCTACCCGAACCCGTCATCACCGTACCAAGCGGCGAAAACGTCTTCGCTTCCTCAAACGCTTTCTCCACATCGGGGTTTAAGTGCAACGCCGGCACGTATAAATCGTTCGTCAAATACCTGCCCACGCCGTTTTTGTCCTTTGCCTGCAAGCATTTTATTGCGCCGTCCGTATAACTTTCGCGCCATTCGAGCGTTTTAGGCAGTTCGTCGTATTTTTGATAGCAAGCCTTGGTATTTACGCTGCTTTTAGGGCAAAGCATGAGAAAATGCAACTGTTCGTCTATCCCCAAAAACGTCACTTTGTCCCCACGGCCTTGCATACGCGCAAAACCGCCGTCAAGCATGTATTTGGTATCGCTGCCAAGCATATCCGCCAGCGCCTTTACCCCCTCTTCGTCCTCGATTTTGTACAGCTTTTGCATACCGCGCAGCACCCCCGCGACATCCGCGGAAGAACC